>NZ_JAVETM010000120.1:0-2577 GCF_034006065.1 Desulfobotulus sp.
TCGGAGGCAATGCGGCCCCGCTCTTCGGGATTTAAGAATTCAACGGCTTTTCCCATAGCGTTCTCCCTGCTCTGCTAAAAAGTCAAACCGGAATCCCGTATTTTTGCTCAAGCCTGTCTGCATCCAGATCTGCCATTCTGGCCCTGAGGAGCATCACGCGCTTTTCAGGGCCTTCAAGGTTCAGGGCTTTTCGCTTCATAAGCTGAGACAAAAGCCTTTTTCTCTTGATTGTCAAAGCAATGAAATTTTCCATGCTTCTCCCTTACTCCAGCACAAAGCCCGGAGCCCCCTTGCCAAGACCCAGACGGGCGTAAATGTCCAGCATGGTGCGCTCCACCCGCAGCCGAAAATCGCGGCACCCATCCCGAACTCCATCGGCAAAGTGGAAGTCATTTTTGCCGCTCATGCGGAAGTGAATGCGCTCGTAAAGGGGCAGATGGCTTTCCATCAGGCCCATCATGCCTTCTGCCAGACGAAAAAACCCTGCGGCATGGGTGTAGGCAATGGCGTCCACCGCACTGCGGTCGGAGATCACCAGATCATAGCGGCAGAGCATTTCCAGCTCCTGGGCAAGCTGGGTGGCAAAAATCCAGCGTTGGGCCTCGGGCGTTGTGTGCGGGGTGAGGGGCATGGGGCAGCAGGCGGCCAGCTCCTGAATGAGGCCCACCGTTGCGTCGGGATGCTGCATCTTCATTTCCTGGGCCAGCTCCAGAACGCGGGTGGACTTGCCCACGCCGTGGGTGCCGGATACGGCGATCAGCTTTGCCATTCTCCCCCCTGTCTTACGGTGTCTTCAAAGAGTCTTCGTACTTCCATGACTTCCCTTTCCAGATTGCCGATGAGCCGGGCGGTTTTGACCACCGTGGCCGTTTCTCTGGACATCAGCCCGTTCCGGAGGTGCTGCATGAGCGCGCCGGTCTGGATGACCACGTCTTCGATTTCGCGGCTGAGGCTGTCCGTTTGGGGTCTTGCCAGATCAGCAACCGGCATCAGCCGCCATCCCGGCGGTTCCAGCAGCCTTTTGATGGTGGGACTCTGGGTCACGGCAAAGGCCGCACGGATGGCCCGGATGTCCGGGGTGCGGCGGGGGTCGGAGCAGTATTCATAGACGGTGCGTGCCGCCATGCCTGCCATGGTGGCTACCTGCGGCACCAGCACCTGATCTTCACGGTTCTGGATCAGGGCTTCATACAAAATGGCGTTGATGTCGTTCATGGATGCTCCTTTGACTGGCCTGTTTTTTTTCCCTGAAAAATGAAAGTTTATCCCCGCAGAAATGAATGAAATTTTTGCGTTCATCCTGCTTTTTGATCCGCTTATTCTGTCTCCGGCTGATGACCAAAGGCCGCGAGGCAGCAAGGAAGCTTTGGGTTTTCTCCGGAAATCCGGGCCTTGAGATA
The DNA here is from genome assembly GCF_034006065.1 of Desulfobotulus sp. Lineage (NCBI taxonomy): Bacteria > Pseudomonadati > Thermodesulfobacteriota > Desulfobacteria > Desulfobacterales > Desulfobacteraceae > Desulfobotulus > Desulfobotulus sp. The sequence goes on from NZ_JAVETM010000120.1 coordinate 1,401, forward strand.
GGCTTCCACTTCCGGCCAGTGGGCCTCGATGACAGGCCAGGGGTTGCCGTAGCGTTCGGGCCACATGAAATGATAGGGCTCCATGCCAAACCAGTCCGACAGATGGGAAGCCAGCTCTTTTCTTGGGAATGATTCGAGCTGTTTGAGGCGGCGGGCATGGTTCGGATGTTTTCCGGAGATCAAACCTAAAATTTTATAATTTATCGTTCTTGGTTTCATAGGAAGCGATTCTTTACCCAAAAGATGTGAAAGTCAAGTCGTTTTTCATCCAATGACACAAGATTTGTCATTAAAGGTCTTTTGCAAGATTCGCATTGTTTGCGTATATTCAGGGGCATGATGAATGTAAGGGATCAAGTCTGCGGGACAATCGGTAAGAGAATGGAGCAGCTCAGGCTTAGTGCCCAGGAGCTGGGAGATGCCACGGGGGATACGGACAAAACCGCTTACCGATGGTGCAAGACTGTATTGCCCAGAACCCAGAAGATCCCTGCAATATGCAAAATCCTGCAAATTACCCCCAATGAACTTTTTGGGTTTGAGGATGCTTACGAAAATCCAAAGACCGAAATCAAAGAAGTCTCAGCAAAAGGGGGGAAGATGGAGGATGCTATCCGGCAGATGTATGAGGACCGAATTGAAGAATTGCGCAAACGAATAGAAAAACAGGACTCCTATATAGAAAAGCAGGATTCCTACATCACAGACCTTCAAAAGACTGTGGAGCGCGAGACCCGTCGATCCGAAAAGCTTGAAGAAAAACTTGATAAATCTGAAATTCATACAGAAAAGCTCCAGACAACGCTGGAAAAACTTCAAGAAAAAATCACCCTCCTCCTTCAGGAAAACACACTCCTTAAAACCAATGCCTTTCAAGCAGAATCAGACTCCAGAAAAAAAGCCTCGGGGGAATAGTAGCGGCTCGCAGAGGCCTTACACTCTCCCTGGAACGCCGGAGCGGTCTCGATCGCAGGCAATCTCAGGAAGATGTGGGTGCGGAGCGCCGCTCCGGTGAGGAACGCAGGCGAGTTCAGAGGGAAATCTCTGTCCTCATTTTTGCGAGCCGCAATATACGGCGGGCTTTCGAGGATTGGGCGCTGGACCACGGCAGCACTGATGTGCTCCGTCTCGTCTCGAACAGGCACCGCATTCTCGCCTGTCAGTGGGAATTGTGGTC
>NZ_JAVETM010000014.1:0-81583 GCF_034006065.1 Desulfobotulus sp.
CTCAGAAAAAAACCTCAACCCCCACCTTCAGATTCCGCCCCGGCATGGGATAGACAGAGCCGGAATACGCCGCCAGGGCGTAGGAAGCATCCCAGAGGTTGTTCACTTCCAGAAAAAAAGCCAGAGGCTTTTGCTTCAGCCGAAAACGCAGATCCCAGACCTGATAGGGATCCAGGGGCTTTTCCCTGTTATCCCCATCATTGCCGTCATAGCGTTTTCCAAACCAGCGACCGGCCAGATAAACGCCCAGATCTTCCAGGGGATCCCAGGCCACCTGCACCCCCCCATGCACCTCCGGAACCAGGGGAATCACCGTGTCCTTTCCGGCAAAACGCGCCTGCATCCAGGTAAGATCCATGCGAAGGCTCCAGTCCGGCCCAGGATAAAGGCTGAGGGCGGTTTCAAGGCCCTGTCTTCGGGTTTTGTCTTCATAATTCCGGTTTTCCTGCAGATGGGTGTCGTAATGGATTTCCTCTGTCATCTCCATGGAAAAAAAGCCCAGCTCAAACCGCAAAATGCCGGGAAGGGCGGAACGCAGGCCCACCTCCCAGTGTCTTCCCTCCTGGGGCTGAAGTTCAGGAGAAGATCGGGCCAGCTCATCCACATTGGGGCTGCGAAAGCTGGTGCCAGAAGAGGCATAGAGGGTCAGCCAGGAATACAGATCCAGAGAAAGCCCCGCATCCCAGGCCTGCATGTTCCAGCTTCTGTTCCGCAGCTCCCGCTGCCGCCAGCCCCCTGCATGGAAACGATCTTCCCGGTAGTCACCCGTGACTTTCTGCAAACGGCCACCCAGAAACACATGCAGCTTTTCCCTGAAATCCAGATCCGTACGTACAAAACCGCCCACCCCTTCCATGCGGCCATTGTGGCGCTGGCCAAGGTTAGCATCCGGATCCGTACGCACATAGTGGCTTTCCTGGTGATCCAGCCCCGTATGGATCCGAAGCCCCTTTCCCAAGGGCCGCAGATGATAATCCACACGCCCTGTTTTTTCCGTGCTGCGGATATCCACAACCGGAAAAACTTCCGCAGGCAGAGGATCCTGTCTGCCCGTCATCTCCATGGACTGGTTGCGGTAACGTAAGCTGCGCTGCAGCTTCAACCGGCCCAGGGAGGCAAAATCCCCTTCCACCTGGGCGGAAAGCCGTTTTTCAAGGGTTTCCCCCCCATCCCAGGGCGTGGACGCCTTCCGGACATCCCCACCCTGAGGAACCGGACCCGGCAGACCATAGGCATCACTGTACACATGTCCGGAAAGGGCAAAGGTCCAGACCTCCTTTTCCCGTGAAAAAAGATCCAGGCCCACATCCTGGGAAGAAAAACCTCCGTTTTCCCGAAAACCGCTTTCCTCCCCCTCTCCTGCGGCCAGGCGAAGACCCACAGGACCCGTCCCTGTGGAAAGGCGGACCCGGTTTTTTCTGTACCCGAAGCTTCCCATCTCAGAGTCAAAGGCGGCCTTTTTCTCTTCCCCTGTCCGGGTAAAGATTCTTACCACGCCGCCCACAGCCCCATCGCCCCAGGTCACAGCCCCAGCACCTCTGTGGATTTCAATGCGTTCGATATCCGAAAGGGAGATGGCCGAAAAATCCACACCCGAAAGATCCTTCGGGTTCATGGGTACATCATCAAGAAGGATCAGCACATTGCTGGAAAAGGTATCCCCCATGCCCCGGATATCAATCCCCCCTGCCTTGCCTGCGCCGCCCCGGGGTACAACCCCTGCTTCCCGCGCCAGGATATCCTCCAGACGCCCGCCCGGTATCCGGTCCAGATCTTCCCTCTCCAGCACACGCACAGGGTTTGCAAAACGACCCTCCTCCCTTTCTTCCCGCCCTGCGGTGACCTGCAGCGCGGGAAGGACAAGGGCATCGTTTTGCGCCAGACTCAGACCCGGCCCCCCTCCGGTCCAGGCAAAAAACAAGACACAGAAAATGTAAAACAGCCGGAGCCCAGACTTCATATCAGAAACCCAGACTCTGGAGGAAACAGGAAATATCTTCACTCAGCCTGGGCTCACCCACATTGTCCAGGGCAAAATAGGCGGGCGTGTTCATACCCCACTCCCCCTTATCAGTGGAGTCCAGGGCAAAGCTTACACGCTTTACCTTTCCAAGGGATGACAGATCCACCCACTGCCAGGTATCCAGGATTTCCCTTTTGGATTCCCGGAAATCCGCCAGGTACACATCCACAGACCCCGTCTCTTTCTCTGCTGAATCCCATCCCGTAATTCTGAGGCGAAACCAGTCGCCTGTGTCAAATTTTTTTGCAAAATCATCGCCCTTTTTCATGGAAAAATAGGCATAGGTGGTGTTTGTCACATACATACCGCTGAGGGTGGCCTCCGCATCCAGCACGAACGCAGGAGGCTCCCCACCCGCATAGGCCAGCGCATAGGTTTCCGACCCTTCAACCCCTTCGCCGGGAATGGCGCTGTACTGGTTTTCATAGCCCTCTGTTGAAGCATCCTTGTGGGTGGATACGGCAAAACCACTCCACGCCTGCCAATCTTTGTTGTAGGTGTTGAGAAAACGCATAGCACCCGAATGAATGCCACCACTTTCGTCACTGCCGTTCCAGTATCCCTCTTGTAAAAGGGAGCGATCCACATCCTCAAAGGTGGCGGATACCAGGCCATCGGCCTGAATCCCAAGGGGGGCAAACAGAACCAACATACCAAGAACAAAGATTTTCATCATACAGGGCTTATGCATCTTCCATCATCTCCTTATTTTGAATATTCATGTCATTCACCGCATCCGGCGTCTCATAAAAAAATCCTGAAAAACGTCACCGAACCCACAGCATCCGCAGAAAAAGAGGCCCACCGATCATGGCCGTCAGAATGCCCACGGGCATTTCCGTAGGGGCTACCAGAGTTCTTGCCAGCATATCGCAGAAGGCCAGAAACACGCCGCCCGCAAGGGCAGAAAAAACAAGGCCGGAACGCATGTCCGGCCCGGAGATTCTGCGTACGGCCTGGGGTACAATCAATCCGACAAAGCCAATGGGCCCGGATACGGCCACAGCAGCCCCCACAAGGAGGCCTGTGGCAAGGCAGATACGGAAACGCACCCTGGCCACAGGCACTCCATGGGCCAGGGCAAGCCCCGCATCCAGGGCCATCAGGTTGAGACTCGGACCCAGGGGAAAAAGAAGAACGCTGCCGATCAGAATCAGGGGCAGCATGGCAAAAAGATTACTCCACCCCACCACATCCAATCCTCCCATGAGCCAGCGGTCCATGACCACAAGCTGGGAAGGATCCACGCTGTAACGGATCAGCAGCATGAGAGCGCCACAGAGGATATTCACCGTGACACCCGCAAGAATCACGGTTTCCGTGGCTCCGCCAAAACGGGCCGCCATTTTCAATGAAAGCCCCACAGCCATCATGGCCCCGCCAAAGGCCAGCAACTGCACCGAGGAAAAGGGACCCCAGTGTACAAAAAGTCCGGAAAAGGAGAGGGCCAGGGAAGCACCCACAGCAGCGCATCCGGCAATCCCCAGAACAAAGGGCTCTGCCAGGGGATTTTCCAGCATCACCTGTAAAGCCGCCCCACAGGCCGCAAGCCCCATCCCGCATACAAAAGCCAGCAAAACCCTTGGGAAACGATGGTGGAGAAGAATCTCCGCCGCCACATTCTGCTCCTCACCCAGGAGCTGAAAAATCACCCCAAAGGGCGTGGACTCAGCCCCCCAGAAGGGAAGACAAAAAAAGGCCGCAAGCGCCAGTCCGACATAAAAAATCCCATGGGAGACACGCTTTTTATGCATCAGGAGGCCTTCTCCCTTTCGGGCAGAAGCACAAATCCTCCTTCATTGTCAGGATGGGGCCAGAAACGCATGAACTTACCATAGGCATCGGTCAGGGCCCTCGACTGCAAAACCTCATGGGGCGGCCCATCGGCAAGAATCCCCCCCTTATCAATGAAAACCATCCGGTCGGCAAACACCGCGGCAAGATTCAGGTCGTGGCTCACCACCAGGGCTGCGAAGTGATCACGGCATTCCCTTTTCAGAAGCCGGAAAAACTCCGCCCCATGGTGAGGGTCCAGGCCTGTTGTGGGTTCATCCAGAAGGAGCATTTCCGGCTGACGACAGAGAACGGAAGCTAAAAGCACCCGCTGCCTTTCGCCGCCGGAAAGCCTTGAAAAGGAACGCCCCCGCAAATGGGCCACACGGGTTTTTTCCATGGCAGCAAAGACGGCCTTCCTCGTGGAAGACGCACCCAGATGACCACCATCCACGCAAAAACGCCCCATGGCCACAACGGATTCGGTGTTAAAACTGTAAAGGGGACGCACCTCCTGGGGGAGATATCCCAGTTTCCCAGCCACTTCTTTGCGCAACAAGGTTCCAAGGGGCAGGCCGTTCAACAGGATCTGCCCCTTTTCAGGGGGCAGCACACCGGCCAGAAGCTGTAAAAATGTGGATTTCCCCCCTCCATTGGGCCCCACGATGCAGCAGAACTCCTTTTTCACCATTTTAAAATCAAGTGGGCCCAGAGAAAATCCGTCTCTGCGGGAAAAGCATAAACCCTCTGCTCTCAATCCCTGCATCCCATGCCCTCCTGCAGGGGATTGAACCCCGGAATCCGCCTCTCGTCCGAATCAGAACTCCGCGACCATGCCGCAACCCTCCGAAGCCGCCACTCTTTTATCTTCCAGGGGATAAAAACCCCAACCCTTGTCTCCGCAGGAATTGCAGAGAATCCCTTCTCCATGTCTGTTTCTCCTGGCAAAAGATCACAATGGCCATCACGATTCTGGATCAGAACATCTGTCTGGAGATTTTAAGGATGGGAAAAACGCTGGCAGGATCGTAACGAAAAAAATCTGAAGAAATCCGGAACTCCTCCATCCCGAGGGAGCCCGGATTTCCTTAAAAAATCTATGGAAAATCTAAAGAAATAAAAAACGCTTACACCCAAACGCCCTAGCCTTCATTTTCTTCCAGAATGAACTCCCAGGCGCACCACCATTCTTCAGGGTGAGCATCCGGCGGGCATCCGATGCAATGGGTCCGGATACGGGAATCCAGCTCACTGGCAAAAAAGGGATACTCCACCATGCCTGCGCTCTTGCAGGGATAATCCTCAAGGCCTTTGCGTTTTCTCGCATCCTGCACCCGGCACTTGTGCATGCGAAAAACAAAGCGATCCGGCCCTGTATCTTCGATGCTCTGTTCATTGATAAAGGCATAAAGCCGATGGTTCAGGGCTTTTTTCAATCCTTCCAGTCCCGCCCTTTTCCCAAGCCCCAGGCTTTTGCGGATCATGGCTGCTTCAAAGGGCGAAAAGTGCGCCCAACAGGAGTCATTGCAACGCTTGGCATCATTCATTCCGTGGGCAAATTCCACACCCTGAAACCAGAGACCATCCAGGGCCAGCCAGTTCAGGGAAACGGCCTCCCGCAAAGTCTCCAGGGTTTCCACAGGCAGATCCAGCAGGGGCGCGGGAAGTCCGTCTTTCATGGGAACACCGAGAATCTTTGCAAATCGGTTCATATACACATCAAGGACGTTCCCTGAGACCTTGGTGATGATCGCATGACTTTTTTCAGAGCCCAGCTGGTGCCGCACCTCGGCAAACCAAAGCCCGTAATGCACCATGCTGCGATGAAAAAGATCCAGAATCATAGCCGCCATGGCTTCAGGCGATTTCTTTTCCCCCGTATCTTTCGACATCGTACCGTCCTTATCCTGAAAAGATTAATGATTCATGCAAAGCCTCATGCCTTGCCTGGGTAAGCGTGTGTCCCCTGCCTTGCAAGATAAAGGCCTTGGGTGAAACAAAAATCCGGATCCTCAACGCAAATTTCTCCCCTTTCACAGGAAGGCCTTCCCCTCAAGCCTTTTGTGTAAAGGCCCTTTACCACTCCACATCCGTTATCTTTTTCTCCCCGCTTTCCTTGTCGCCCTGTCGGGCTCGATCCTGGGCTTTCTTTCCCCTCATCCCCGCCCCTTTCCCGCATTCACCCTTCCTTTTTCCGGAAAGAATGCGCGGGTCCGCCACACAGTCTTTCCGGGCGCCTTCAAAAAAATATTTGAATTCATTGGTTAAAATGAAAAATTTTAACCCAAGCCACGTTTTGTGGCGATATCTCCACACATCCACACTCCCACCCGGACCTGGCTCCCCAGGCCAGGAGCCCCATGAATCTTCAAAAGCAGAAGAATGTTCTGCGAAAAAATCTGATGACTCTCACTTTCAGTCCCACGGCTCCCCAGCCCCCTTTCTTCCGCATGCCTGCCCGAAAGCCCTGACCATATCCCATGCATGGCAAACAATGGCACATGAGTTGCATTGATGAACTTTTAAAAAACAAACATTGGCAGACAGTCTTATCCTATCGGAAACAATAACAAAAAATTTCGATTACGCTCTATCCTGTCTGCGGCCTGCCTTGCCGCATCCACTCCAAAAACCCTTAAACCCAAAATTTCAGAATCCGAAGAGTCCGCCCCATGGCGGGTGTCTGAGGGGAGATCCATACAAGCACGAAACGGGTGGAAATCGGGTGCGTTGAACCATCCCATGGGCTCTCCTTTCACACCTTGTGTCATCTGCGGGTGAAAGGTGTGCGCTGTTTCAATGGCAGGCTCTCGCAACCCTAGCGATAGGGAGCAGGAATACGGAAAAGCCCTTAAGGGGAAAAACCTCCCAAGGCTTTTTTCAGGTCAGGCCAGATCCTGACCCCCAGTTTTTTTCTTTTCTTTCAGGCAAATCAAGGATTGCTTGCCGTATAAAGTAGCATGCGGATCAAGACCCGACTCATGCCGTTTTCAGGCTGCAATCCTTGTTAAGCATTCTGACAAATCAGGGGCTATATCCCTGACCCGTCGGAATTTCGTAGATCCGTCCATCTTAAAGAGGCCGCTTTGAGTGTGCAGTTAACGTAAAAGTTAAGAAAAAAGGATCGGTGAACGTATGTATTTTTCCAAGGAGCTGCTGGAAAAGTCCAGCCGGATGAGACAAAAATGGGAAGATGAAGTCAAAAAAGTTATCGCCAAAGGTCCGGATCAGAAGCCTCGCTGGTCCACTGTCTCAGACCTGGAAATCAAACGCATCTATGGGCCTGAAGACATTCAGCACATGGATTTTGAAAATGACATTGGTTATCCGGGTCAGTTTCCCTTTATCCGAGGAAACCAGCCCACAGGATACCGTGGAAAATACTGGACTTTCCGGATGTTTTCAGGAATGGGCAATGCCAAAACCACCAACGAGCGCTGGCACATGCTTCTGCGCGAAGGACAAACGGGTCTCAGCACAGCCTTCGATTTTCCCACGCTGATGGGCTATGACACAGATTCTCCCAAGGCCAGGGGGGCTGGCGGCAAATGTGGTGTGGCCATTGATACCCTGGAAGATTTCATGCAGCTTGTTGATGGCATTCCCATGGATAAGGTCACCACCTCCATGACCATCAACCCGCCCGCAACGGTACTCTGGGCCATGTATTGCGCCGCAGCAGAACTCAAGGGCATTCCCCTCACCCAGATCGGCGGCACCATCCAGAACGACATGCTCAAAGAGTTCATCGCCCAGAAAACCCTGATGTGTCCTCCGGACCCGTCCGTCAAACTTGTCAGCGATACGGTGGAATTCGGGGCCAAATACGTTCCCCGCTGGAACACCATCTCCATCAGCGGTTATCACATCCGGGAAGCAGGCGCCACCGCCGTGCAGGAGCTGGCCTTCACGCTCAGGGACGGGATGGAGTATGTGGAAGACGTCATCCGCCGCAAAGGTCTGGACGTCGATACCTTCGCCCCCAGACTCTCCTTCTTCTTCAACTCCCACATCGACTTCTTCGAGGAAATCGCCAAACTGAGGGCTGCCCGCAGAATCTGGGCCAAGGCCATGCGCGATCGCTACAAGTCCAAAGACCAGCGGTCCTGGTGGATGCGCTTCCATACCCAGACCGCAGGATGCTCCCTCACCGCACAGCAGCCTTACAACAACGTCATCCGCACAGCCACCCAGGCCCTTGCTGCCGTGCTGGGAGGCACCCAGTCTCTGCATACAAACTCTTTGGATGAGGTACTCTGCCTGCCTTCGGATCACGCGGTTCAGATTGCCCTCAGAACCCAGCAGATCATTGCCGAGGAAACCGGTGCCGCCAACACCATTGATCCCCTGGCTGGCTCCTATTTTGTTGAGGCCCTCACCAACGAGATGGAAGAAAAGGCCTGGGAGTACATCCACAAAATTGATGAGATGGGCGGGATGGTGGCAGCCATTGAAAAGGGCTACCCCCAGCTCGAAATATCAGACGCCGCTTATCACTTCCAGAAGCAGATTGACGCGGGTGAAAAAATCATGGTGGGCGTCAACAAGTATGTCTCCTCTGAACCCTCGCCCATTCCCCTGGTCGAAATTGATGACAGCGTGGAAGTGGAGCAGATCAAACAGCTCCAGGCCGTTCGCAGAAAGCGGGACGACAAGGCTGTGAAAAGATCCCTCAACGACATCAAAAACGCCTGTAAAAATGGCGAGAACGTCATGCCCCACTGCATTGAAGCCGTGAAGAACCTGGCAAGCGTCCAGGAAATCTGCGACGTCTATCGGGAAGTGTATGGCGAATACCGGGATCCGGGCCTCTATTGAGAGGCCAGGTCTGAGTCGGGGCCAAGGATATGCAGATCGGAAGGAAAAATGCTGCATGGACGCAGAAATGCTACCTTCCCAAGGGTCTGCCTCTCACCGGAAGTTCTGTGAAAACGAAAGACGGATGCGCCAGAAGTGCGCAGAGGAGTATGGAAAATGCCTGAAAATATCATTCGAGTGATGATTGCAAAACCTGGATTGGACGGCCATGACCGTGGGGCCAGGGTATTGGCCCGCTGTTTTCGGGACGCGGGTTTTGAAGTGATCTACACGGGCTGTCACCAGACGCCGGAGCAGATCGCCGCAGCCGCCATTCAGGAAGATGTGGATGTGGTGGGGCTCAGCTGCCTGTCCGGCGCCCACCGTTATCTTTTCCCTGCGGTTGTGGACCAGCTCAGGCAAAGGGGCGGCGATGATATCACCGTTGTGGGCGGCGGCATCATTCCGGACCAGGATTTTCAGTTTCTCTATGACGCAGGTCTTAAGGCTTTATTCACCCCCGGAGAAAAACTGGATGATATCGTAGATTGGTTCAGAAAAAATGTCAAAAAGAGAGATTGACATGACTGATAAAGTAAAAAAAATCCAATCCGGGGATGTCAGAACCGCCTCACGGCTTATCCGACACCTCGAAGACAATGTCCATGAAGCCCGCAGCACCATGAAGGATATTTTTCCTCTGACGGGTCATGCACATGTTGTTGGATTAACGGGATCACCAGGTGCCGGAAAAAGCACCCTTGTGGATGCCCTCATTGAGGCTTTCCGCAAGATGGGCAAGACCGTAGGTGTCATTGCCGTGGATCCCACCAGCCCCTTCACCGGCGGTGCCATCCTGGGAGACCGCATACGCATGCAGCGCCATGCGGAGGATCCTGGTGTTTTTGTCAGAAGCGTGGCCACGCGTGGTGCCCTGGGAGGCCTGTCCAGGGCTGTGGGCGACGCCATCCACATCATGGATGTCATGGGAAAGGACATCGTGCTCGTGGAAACCGTGGGAACCGGACAGCAGGAAGTGGACATCATGCATTATGCCCACACGGTTCTTGTGGTTCTCATACCGGGCATGGGCGACGATATCCAGGCCATCAAGGCAGGCATCCTGGAAATCGCCAATATCTTTGTCATCAATAAGGCGGAACGGGAAGGTTCCTCCAAGCTGCGCAAGGAACTCATCACCATGCTGAACATGGCGCCGGATTCCGCTTTTCCTGCGGGCTGGCGTCCGCCCATCCTCAAATGTGAAAACGCATTTCAACCGGCTACATTCAGCCAGAGCGTGATGGATCTGGCTCAGACCATCCACGAGCATTATGAGCATCTTGTCAAAAACAATCTCATCGGCAGCTGGTCCAACCGGAAGGCAGCCACGGAATTCAACGAAGCCATCCGCTGCGCCATCCTGGATCCCATCTTAAATTCCCTCATGCAGAATGGGGAGCTGGATGCCATGATCCGCAAGCTGGTCAACAAAGAAACGGACCCCTATACCCTGGCCGAGGAAATCGCAGGCCGCTTTCTGAAAATGGGCTGAAGGGATCCTGCACTGAACCAATGAGCCAGGCCCGGGTCCCCCCGTGGCGGGGGATCCGGGCTTTTTTTCGGGGTGAGAATATATGCAAGAATCGATAGCAGCAACCATGGAGCGCTTTAACCGCGGACTGGTGCTTGTGATTACGGGCGATGGAAAGGGCAAAACCACTTCCTGCCTGGGTCAGGCCCTCCGCAGCATCGGTCATGGCAACAAGGTTCTGATCATCCAGTTCATGAAAGGAGAAAAATACGGGGAAATCATGGCCATTGAAAAGTACCTGTCCGAAAAACTCACCACCATCCAGTGCGGCCTGGCCAGTTTTGTCATGAAAGACAACCCTGCGCCCCTGGATGTGGAGCTGGCCCAGGAAGGTCTCGCCATCGCCAAGAAAGCCATTGCCTCCGGTGAATACCAGATGGTCATTCTCGATGAAATCAACGTGGCCATGGATTTCGGCCTCGTTGCCGTGGAGGATGTGGTGGACATGGTCAAGGCCAAGCCCCCCCGGATGGATCTCGTCCTCTCCGGCCGCTATGCGCCTCAGGAAATCATGGATCTCGCCGACATGGTGAGTGAGATCAAAGAAATCAAGCACCATTATCACCAAGGGGTCACGGCAAGGGCGGGTATTGAGCACTGAACCGCGCCCTTGCGGTCATGGGCAGAATGAAACCCAAGCCAGGAAAAACCCATCCATGGACAGAAAAAAAAGGTAAGAGGAATGATGAGCCCCGGCCAAACGAACCTTCCCATCCCTGATGAGGCCGTAGAAATTCAGGATATCCTGGAGGCACTTTCTTCACGTCTCGTGCAGGCGGGTGCTTCCGTGGTGAAGATCGTCGAAGCTGCCGACATTGTGGTGGATGAACGGGTGCGTCTGAAATGTCAGATTCCCTTGTGCGACAGCTATGGTAAAAACCTCATGTGCCCTCCCCTTGTCGTTCCCTCCCTGGAGGCTTTCCGTCAGGCCCTCACCCGCTATGCAAAGGCCCTCCTGATTCAGATCACAGCACCTCTGCCGGAAACCCTGGACAAAACCGACGTATACGCACCCGCAAGGCAGCTGCATGATCTGGTGAATCTTGCGGAAAAATGGGCTTTTGCGTACCAGCGTCGATTTGCCTTTGGCCTCATCGGCGGATGCTGCAGGCTCTGTGATGTCTGCGTGGCTGTCACCCAGGACAGCTTCTGCCGCCATCCCTTCAGGGCACGGCCATCCATGGAAGCCATGGGAATTGATGTGGTGGCCACCGTCGCCAGGGCCGGGCTTGGAACCCACTTTCCCATATCAGACAAGGTCACCTGGACCGGGGTTCTGCTCCTCTGAAAGCCCCGCTGTTTCTTGCAGGGAAAGTGTACCTTGCCTGCATCCGCCATGCCCGACTTTTTCCCATGGCAGGATGCGCAAAAAAACCGCCCCGCCATGGAAGGGGCAAGGAAGGACAGACTGCCATGGAAATCAAAATGCCCATCAAAACCTACGGGAACTATCTCGTATCCATACGTCACGGAGAAGAAGAAAACCGGGAACGCTGCCAGCAGCTGCGCATACGGCAGTTATCCGCCGAAGAACAGCAAAAGGCATACAAAGACCAGGGCATTCCCGGAGAAGCCATGCCCACCCATCAGATCACCTTTTATGATTTCGGATGCAAACGCATCATAGAAGGTAAACTCATGGAAAACGAAGCAGACCGGGCCGTGTTTCGGGTCAAAGACAAGGATTACGCCTTTTCACCCTTTATTCCCAAGGGCGCATAAGATCCGAAACCGGACCTGTTCACCCTACCTTCAGGCATCATGAAATCGGGGGAGTGTCATGACCAAAGAAGAAAAAATCGAGGCAATCCGTCAGAGGGCGAGAAAGAATTTCTCCCTTGGCTATAACTGCGCAGAATGCATCACAGAAGCCGTATTTTCCCTTGTGGACACGGGAATGCCCGTGGAAGCGAAAAAATGCGCCACAGGTTTCGGGGGCGGCATCGGGCTTTTCGGGGATACCTGCGGTGCCCTTGTGGGCTGCGTCATGGCCGTAAGCGCCGTGCATGGCAGAACCGAGCTGCCCCAGGGGGAAGAGCCCAGGGAAGTGGCCAAACGCTCCAAGGAGCAGCTGTACGGAAAACCCGGCGTTTACCGCATTTTTAACCAGATCCCAAACCGTTTCAAAGACAAATTTCCCCACACCCTTTGCCGGGAATTGACCGAAAAATGGCAAGCCGACTGGCTCTGCCGGGACCACGCCCTCTACTGCCGGGAAGTGATCACGGAAGCCGCAGGTATTGCTGCGGATCTCATTCTTTCTGACAAAGACCACCTTGCCACAAGCCCCTTCGGGGCCAATGTGGAGAATCTGAAAGACTGATCCGGATGAAAACGGCGGCATTCCCCGTAAACCCGCAACCTGGCCGGTCAAAAAAGCCCTCTTGTGTCACAGCCCTCCCTGGGCCATGGGTCGGTTTCAGGGGAGCCTTTCCCCTGGAAACCGCACCCTTTGACTGAGAAGATCCGGCCTGTGGAGGTAAAACGCATGATGGCGTTGGGTACTCAGGTCATGGTTGACCACCCCCAGCATCCCTTCAACGGCTGCATGGGCAGGGTTGTGGGCAGACGCGGAGGCAGAACCGCCGATGACACCTGGATTCTGGTCTATTTTGCTTCAAAAATGCGAAGCTATCTTGTTCCCGAATCCATCCTTTCCACCCAGCCCGGAAATTCAGAAACCAGAAATCCGGATCCGGCGGATGGATGAAAAATCCTGACCCGAAAAAAAACAAAAAGGAAAAGGGTTTTTTCTCCGGTCTTGGCAAGATTTCCTTTTCCTGCAAAACATTTTTGTAAAAAACCCAGTTATCCCAAGATGCGGGAAAAACCTTTTCCCCGTCCAAAACCGTCATTCACCCGATTCTTTAAAGGAGATTTGAAATGGCCCAACTGATTGCTGACCGTCGCGATGTGGATTTTGTTCTCCATGAACAGTTCGAGGTGTCGGAACTTGCAAAAGCTCCCCGTTTTGCCGACTTCAATCGCAAAACCATAGACCTCATCGTTACTGAGGCCCGGAACCTGGCCATCAAGGAAATCCTTCCTTTACAGAAAATCAGCGACAACCCGGGCTGCCAGTTTGACGCAGGCAAGGTGACGGTGCCCGAAGCCTTCCATAAGGTCTACAAAACCTATTGCGACGGCCAGTGGTTGGCCATGAGTGACTCTCCCGAATGGGGGGGACAGGGTATGCCCACGGCTGTGGGGCTGGCGGCCAACGAATACTTCTATGGGGCCTGCAACTCCTTTATGCTCTTTAACATGCTGACCCATGGCGCAGCCCGTCTCATTGAAAGCTTCGGCACCCAGGCCCAGAAGGACCAGGTCTTGAAAAACATGTATTCGGGTAAGTGGTCCGGCACCATGCTGCTCACAGAACCCGTTGCGGGCTCCGATGTGGGGGCTCTCACCACCACAGCCAAGCGCAATCCCGACGGCACCTACTCCATCTCCGGCGCAAAAATCTTCATCTCCGGCGGTGAGCAGGATATGGTGGAAAACATCATTCACCCCACCCTGGCCCGCGTTGAAGGCGCCCCCGCAGGCACCCGTGGCATCTCCTTGTTCCTGGTTCCCAAATACCGCATTAATGCCGACGGCTCCCTGGGAGCTTTCAACGACGTGGTCTGCACGGGCATTGAGCACAAGATGGGACTTCACGGCAACTCCACCTGTTCGCTCACTCTGGGCGGCAAGGGCGAGTGCATCGGCACCCTCATTGGTGAAGAGAACAAGGGCATGGCCCACATGTTCCAGATGATGAACGAAGCCCGTCAGATGGTGGGGCTCCAGGGTTTTGCCAACGCCACCGCCTCCTTCATGTACGCCCTGGATTACGCCCGCCAGCGCATCCAGACCAAACATATGACCGATCCTCCGGAAGCAGGCCCCTCCGCCATCATCCGCCATCCGGACGTACGCCGCCAGCTCATGCTCATGAAAAGCCTGGTGGAAGGCATGCGCAGCCTGATCTATTTCAACGGCATGGTTCAGGATCGGCATAAGCTTGTTGAAAGCGCAGAGGAAAAAGAACGCCTGCGCAATCTGGAGGAAGTGCTGACCCCCATCATCAAGGGCTACATCACGGACAAGGCCTTTGAGGTCTGCTCCCATGGCGTGCAGGTTTACGGCGGTTACGGCTACATCGAAGAATATCCCGTGGCCCAGCTGCTCCGCGACTGCCGCATCTTCCAGATCTATGAAGGCACCAACGGTATCCAGTCCATCGACCTTGTGGGTCGTAAGATGGGCATGAAAAAAGGGGCCGCCTTCATGGCCTTCCTGGAAGAAATCCGCAAAACCATCGAGCTGGCCCGGGGCATTGACGCGGTCAGACCTCTGGCGGAAAACCTTGAAAAACTCTTTAATACCTACACGGAAACCGCAGCCATCCTGGGCAAGGCCGCAGGCAGCGACAAGGTGCTGGACGCCTTTGCCTTCACCCATCCCTTCCTGGAAGCCACAGGGGATCTTACCATGGCCTGGATGCTCCTGTGGCGGGCCGCCGTGGCAGCCCCCAAGATCGGGCAGAAGAAAAAGGATGACGCCTTCTATCAGGGCCAGGTCACCACAGCGCGCTTCTTCATCAATTCCCAGCTGCCCATCACCGCAGGCAGGCTTGCTGCCATTCAGACCATGGACGGTGCAGCCATTGCCATGGAAGACGCCGGATTCGGCGGCTGATCCCTGATGCGTTCCACAAGGTCGGTGATTTTCACCGACCTGATCAACCCCTGGCTTCCGACAACGCCCCCGCCGGAAGCCGCCTGCCGACCCACCCTCCCCGGTGTGTCGGCAGATTTATTCTTCCCCACAACGTTCCTTTCGGTGCATGCCCCTGTGGCATGGGGGGGATAAACGCACACCGAAAAAAAAGGCCCATCCCCAAGGCCTTGATCACCTGAAGATCCCAAAGGAAGGGCAGGGTATGCGGATTCTGGTCATAGGCGCAATGGAAACGGAAATTGAGGCACTGGTCTTAAAATTAAAAGCCCGACCTGCGGGACAGCTGTTCGGGATGGCCTATTTTTCAACACGCATGGATCCCCTTGAAATTCAGATCATCCAGTGCGGTATCGGCAAGGTCAATGCCACGGCCATCACCCAGAAGGCCATATGCGGATTTCATCCGGATTTTATTATCAATACAGGCATTGCGGGCACCACCCACCCAGAAAACAGGATCGGTGACGTCATCATCGGCCAGGAACTCACCTACCATGATGTGCGCAGGGGACAGATGAAGCACTGTTTTCCCTGCCAGGCCGCCTTTTATTCCGATGCAGACGCTGTCCATACGCTCAAAGAAATGATCCGCTCCACCCATCACAAAAGGGTCAAAGCCGGAAGGATTGCCAGTGGAGAACGCTTCATCAACAACGCGGAGGAAAAAGAAAAAATTCATGCGGTCCATGCGCCGGACTGTGTGGATATGGAAAGCACGGCCATCGCCCACACGGCCTTTATCAACTGCATCCCCTTTGTCTGCATCCGCACCATCTGCGACCATGCGGATGAAAACTCCCTTACGGATTTTACGGCCTTTGAAAAGGAGAATGCCGCCATCAGCGCGGGTTTCACCTTTGATTACCTTATGCATCTCCTTGAAAAAAAACGGCCTTCATCCTCCCTTTAACCCTGTATCCGGGCCTCCCCTTCTCTCCTCCTTTGCTGCCCCGGCCTTGGGGGATCCCCTGGAAAGCCCCCGCTTTCCGGCCTCCTCTGATATTTCAAATGGTAAAGTGTTCCAAAATATGGGATGTTCCCGTCAAAAATCAAAAGCATAGACAGGGATGCGGATTCCAGACTGAAATCAAAAACCGTTTTCTGCCAAGCCCTTCCGGGCCCGACGGAGCGTCACCATGCCCCTTTTTTTCCTTCTCCCCCTTTCCTTTCTCATGCCCCTCTTTCTGGGCGCTTTTCCCTGTCTGGCTTCGGAAGACCCACCGGAGCCTAAAACCCCTTCCGCCCTTCTCCTGGCCCCCCTCCTTGTTCCTGACAGGAGCGAAACCGATGCAAGCGGTCTCACTCGCTTTGAAGGCCCCCTTCTGGAAAAAATGCCCGCAGGCAACCGCACCCTCACCGACGTGCTTCAGAGTGCAAGCGGCGTCCAGATTGAAGAACTTTCCGATTCCGGCCTTACAGGCGGCGAGATTCTTCCCGCACGCATCAGTATCAGCGGCGCCCGCTTCCATGAAAACGATTTCCGCATGGACGGCATGGGCATGAACGGCCTGATGTCTCCCGCCTCTTCGGACAGCCTGGCCATCCACGATATTCCCGGCCACGCCATGGCCCTGTTTCCCGATCTGGATCTGCTGGAAAGCCTCACCGTATACAGCCATGACATTCCCGCAGCCTATGGCGGTTTCACAGGCGGCGTGGTCTCCGCCCGTACCCGAAACCCCAAAGAGACCTTTTCCGCCTGGGCGGGGTGGCGAGGAACCCGAAACGAGTGGACGTCCTTTCACATCCCCTGGGAGCTGCAAAAGGATCTGCAGGCCAGTCCTGCAACACCTTATCAGCCCAGATTCGAAAAAAATGAGGTAAGGGCCGGGTTTGAGACCCCCCTTTCCCAGAACCAGGCCCTGCTCTTTTCCGTCAAACGCCTGAAATCCACCTTTCCTGTGGCCCATCTCAGCACAAAGGACACCCAGACCCGCACCGCAGACCATGTGTTCGGCAAACTGGTACACCGGCCGGACAGCAGAAAAACCTTTGAGGTTCTCTTCCAGGCCACGCCCTATGAGGCGGAAAACTTTATCCCCTCCGCCCGGGAAAGTCGCTTCACCTACAGGGGCGGTGGCATGAAGGGCCAGGTTTCCGCCACAGTGGAAGGGACTTCCGGCGTTCTCCGGGCCCATGCCGGTCATATGCGCGCGGAAAACGAAAGAAAAGCGCCCTCCCTGTGGCGAAAATGGGAATACGGACCCGCCACGGAATGGGGGCGCGAAGGCGACCTCGACTCCAGCAGGGAGGGCGGTTATGGGGATTTCTTCCGTCAGCAGGACAGCTCGTCCCTCCACCTTGGTTTCAGCACCCACCGCCAGGAAAGGGGGCCTTGGGGAATTTCCTTTGACACCGGCCTTTCCCTTGACCATCACACCCTCCGGGAAAAAAGACCAGAAACCGTCTGGGTGTATACAGCCAGCCGGAAGGTACTGGATCTTGTCTGCGCGGACGGGGCCCTGGACTGTATTCCAGGGGATCAGTTCTTTTACCGCAGAACGGTCTATACCCCCTATGATGTGGAAGTGGAGCAATGGGATCTTGCCGCCCACCTTGGCTCGGAAATCCACTGGAACAACGTTGTTGTGCGCCCAGGACTCCGCCTCCAGTTTCCTGACAGTCAGGACAGTCCCGCCCTTTCCCCACGGATCTTTGCCGCCTGGCATCCCGTGCAAAACCAAGACTTCCGTCTTCGGGCCGGAGCCGCCCGTTATCAGGGAGGGGACGCCATCTACCTCAGGCTCCGGGAAAAAAGGGGATCCGTATATTACATGGAACACAGGGGGCTGGAACAGGGCAGACCCGGAGGCTGGACCCTCTACAGCCAGGATGTCCGCCACTATCGGTACAGAAACCTCGCCCTGCCCTACAGCGATGAGTGGACCTTAGGCGCAGATCTTCCCCTCATGGGCGGCATACTCGCCGCCACCTGGGTGGAAAGACGCACCCGCAACCAGATCACCGCAGGGGAGGCCCTCACAGAGGAAAGCGGTTTCCGGGTTACCCGTTATACCAATGAGGGCAGCAGTGACTACAAGGCTTTCCACCTTTCCTGGCAGCGCGCCTGGAAAAGGCATGAGATCATGGCCCGTCTTTCCTTTGAGGAAAATATCTCCGCCACCTCCAGTTACAATGATGAGGCTCCCTCAGCGCCGGAAGAACGTTATGTGTTTTTTCAAGGCCGCTTTCAGGACAAAAATCAGCTTCCCAGAATGGATTACGCACGCCCCTGGTCTGCGGATCTTCTCCACACCCTGGACACCTTTGCCGGTATCCGCATCAGCACCCGGGCCCGTTACAGGGCCGCCTATAAAATCCGTACGGATACGGGGGAGGAAAAGGAGCTGCCCCAGGAACTGGCGGGGGTGGATGTCCACGGCTACCCGCTGCGTGCTTCCGTTCCCGTCCTTCGGGAGGAAACCCTGAAAAGTTATCTGCGCTTTGACAGCGGACTGCACTGGCAGATTCCCCTGGCCAAAGGACTTTCCCTGGAGCTTTCCGCGGAGGTCCTCAATGTTTTTAACCATGCCATTTTCACAGGCCCCGCACGGATTCCCCTCACCGGCCGCCAACTCTGGCTGGGAGCAGGCCTTCGCTACTGAGATCGGGAAGGACCCTTCAAGGGGCATTGACCTGCCCGGATTTTTCTTCTATGTTCCCGACATTCTGTGACATTTTATCTGAAAAGACACAGCTGCCCTGCACAGCATGGGCACCCAGGAAGACCGGCCTCAGGCCTTTTTTATCCCTGCCTTTTCCGGAGGAAAACATGAAAGACTTTGTCCCACCGCGCCCACATGAGAGTCACCTTTTCCGGTCTCCCACCCTGAACAGGGGATTTCTTCTTCTCCTTGTAAGCCTTTTTCTCTTTGCCTGCGGAGATGGCGGCGGAAGCAGCAGCGTGTCGCCCACGCCTAAACCCCCCGCCACCCTGAGCCTCGGCGGCGTCATTGAGGATCCTCCCATCGCCGATGCCCTCATCTATCTGGAAGGCAAAGCCCAGGCCGCCCGCAGTGACGCCCAGGGACACTTTACCCTTGAAATCACACCCGCATCCCGCACCTCCGGCATCCTCCGTTCCCAGGGCGGCAAAGATCACAGAACCGGAGCCCTTTTCACGGATCTTTCCCTGGCCACCCCCCTGGCCCTTTTTGACTCAGGCGAAACCGTGCTGCTTTCTCCGGCAACCACCCTTGTGGTGGCCGTCATGGCCCAGGAACCCGATCCCTTCCGGGCCCAGGAGCGCGTCCGTACCTGGCTGGGGCTTCCCGACGATCTGCCTCTCACCCGAAGACCCACGGAAGATCCCCGCATGCTCCAGCGCACCCTCTTTCTCACCCACCTGGCCCGGCAGTTTGAGAAACCCGGAGAAGCCTTTGGAGAGATGGCTGCGGCTCTGCTCCGGTCCGAAAACCCCCCTCTTTTTGATAAGGACGGGGGCCTCCAGTCCCCTGTTTTTGAAACACTTCTGGGAAACAAAGATCAGAATGCCGGTCTTGAAGCCTTTTACGCAGGCCTTGCCATGGCCCATGGCAATATGGATATCATGGTACAGAGAACCCGGAACCACCTTCTCACAGCCAGTCTCATGGGGGCCTTCAAAAACGCCATCGGGCCTGCTGACCCGCTCTTTCAGGATCGTCAGGCCACCTATGCGGAAAATATGGTCATCCTGGCCGAGACCTTGGCCAAACGGGAAGACGCCTTTGCCGACGACCCCACCATGGCCCGCTTTCTGCGGTATACCCTGCCCACCCTCAGACTTCTCGATGTGACCCCCTCAGAAGACAGCCAGACCGGGTACACGGTTTCCGGTCCCCTGGCCCAGGGCCGCATTGATGCAGCCGACCTTGCAAGCCTGCATGACGACCCCCTGCTGGCAGAAATTCTGAAAACCTCCATCCCCTACAGGGTGGAAGTTCCCCTCATGTCCCATGATCATCCGGGCGACGACAACGACAAACGCATGCATTATTATTTCAACTCCAACCTTTCCCCCGTGCTTCAGGCCGAAAGACTGATGGACCGGGTTTACGACGATGAAACCCGGGACGCAGTGCTGGCCCAGGTGGTGAAGGCCAGGGCCAGAGCCGGTTTTTTCCATGAGGCCCAGAGCATCATCCAGACACGCATGTACGACTCCCTTTCCCGCGCCGACGCCTGGATTTACCTGGCGCGCGCCCACATTGCCTGGAGCCGTTTCACCGATGCCCGCGCAGCCCTGAGGGAGGCGGAAAAACTCCTTTTCCCGCGCATCCGCCATAAGGGCGAAACCCTGGACAGCAGTGACATCAACCAGCTTCTCCACATTCTGGCCGAATGGGCAAAGATCCAGGATACCCAGGCCATGCAGTCCATCATGGATTTTATTGATGAGGAGATTCTTGGCCTCAACCTCAGTACCACCAACCATGGGCGCATCGCCATGGCAGCCCTGCGCACTGTAGATGCCATGCTGGAAGCCTATCCTCCCCGACCCGGCCAGGCCCCGGCCCAGGAACTCACCGCAGCCCTTGGGGTACTGCTTCGTTTTTCCGAGACCATTCCGCCCAATGAAAGCAGAGGGCAGTACCACTATAAACTGAAGGTCTACATGCTGGCGGACACGGCCCAGCGCTACGCGGATGCGGGATTTAAAAGCCAGGCCCTGGCCATCATTGACACCATCCACGCCCTGCGGCAGGATGACGGCCTCAGGTCCGAAACGCCCTCGGGTTTACAGAACCTCAACCTCACCCTCCCTGAAACCCATGTCTACATGCCCACCCTTGCCGCCATCCTCTTTTCCCTGGAAGAAGAAGATCTGGCGCTTCAGGTGGCCCGGGATCTTCCTGACCAGGGCAACAACGCACGCTACAAGGCCCGGGCCTATGCCCATGGGGCGGACTATTACGTGCGCCAGGGCAATCTTGAAAAAGCCATGGAATTTGTGGCGCTCTACAGCCAGCCTGTCAGCACCCTGAGGGATGCCATTCTCGTGGAAAAAATCCGCGCCCTCACCTTTGAGACCAGTCAGATTCCAAGGGGAGCGGAAATTCTTCTGCGGAAGGGAGATGCAACCGGAGCCCTCCGTCTTCTGGAACGCGCCCTTTTTTATGCCGACGCCATGGACCCCCTGGCTCAGGCCTCTCCTGCGGACCGGATTTCCAGAAAACTCTCCGCAGGCTATGCCCGCATTGCTCCCCTTTTTATGCGTGCGGGGGATGAAAACAGCGCGAGAATCCTTCTTGAAAAGGCGGAAACCCTCATTCTCGGAGGACGCCTCTCCCAGAGAAATGTGGACGCCGCCTATCTTCCCCTTGTGGACACAGAGGGCCGGGTCCTTTTCACATCCACGGATTATGCCCCTCTCACGGATCCTGTGATCCTCCTTGATGCCTGGATGGCCCTTGCCAGGGCCTGGGACGCCTGCCAGGATCCCAGGACAGCCGAAAACGCCCTGGATGCTGCAGAAAAGGCCCTGCAGAACCAGTTTGGAACCCGCGCCACCCTCCAGGTGATGAATGCGGGCCTTTCCCTGCTCTCCCTTCTCACCGAAACCCAGCGCACGGCCAGGGCAAGAAACCTGGCTGTCTTCCTCAGCCCCAAGGCCGAAGGCATTCTGGATGAAGCCGGAGACGATACGGACAAGATCAACAAAGCCACCAAAGACACAGCGGATATCAGGGTACGCCTTGCCCGCCAGTTCCGGGAAGCAGGGTGGGCAGATCTCGCGCGCATGGAGCTGGATACGGCCTTTATCACAGCCCTTGGGATTTTCAGTGAAAACGACCGCATCGGCGTTCTGAGTAACATCGCCGAAGGCTATGCCCTGGCTGGAGACACGCCCAGGGCCGTCTCCGTGGCGGACCAGATTCCTTACCTGGCCAGGAAAAACGCCGCCTACCTCAGAATCGGTTCAGCCCTTGCCAACCATGATGACTTTCCCCATACGGATGTCGCTTTTGTGGATACGGACAAGGACGGCAGACCCAACTTCTTCCATCCCCTGGCCACTCCCGAACAGATCAGGCTCTCGGGCCTTGAGCTGGACATGGACTCCGATGGAGACGGTATTCCTGACATCCTCGATCCCACGCCCCTGTACAGGAACCCCTGAAAGGATCAAGGCGCACAGGCTCTGCAAAAAAAACCTGAGGACAGAAAAAAAACAGGGCCAGGGACAGGTTCCCTGGCCCATCTCTCACCGAAAAAAGCGCATATTGACAGGCCAGGGTAGCTCGGTGTATGGCCTTGGGGCCTTTTCATTCCCAAAGGCACCCCAGGCCTTAAAACGGACTTTTTATCTCCAACGATCCAAAAAAATCCATGCCTTCTGGGGCAGGTCAGGTTGTCATGCAAAGCGTATTGTTTTTTCTGGGCGCTGGAATCCTTGCGGGCTTTCTCCTGCGCAAGCGGCTTCTCATCCTTCATTTTTCCGACAAAGCCGCGTCCTGGGCCGTTTACCTTCTTCTTTTCACCCTAGGCCTTGGCACAGGCCTCAATCCGGACATTCTTTCTGCCCTGGGCCTTTCCGGACTTTTCGCCCTCATTCTCAGCCTTGCCGCCATCATGGGCAGCATTCTTCTCATCTGGCCCGTCTACCGACTCTTTTTTGCCCCAAGCGCCCCCAGGGCTTCTGAAGGAAAAAACCATGGGCAGCCTTAAAATCATCGCTGCCTTTTTTCTGGGCCTGCTCTGCGCCCTTGTTTTCCCTTTTTTTCAGAAACTGCCCGCAGATGCCCTTTCCGCCCTGGCCCTCTACCTCCTTCTCTTTCTCGTGGGCATGGGCATTGGCGGCAGACGGGAAACCCTCGACATGCTCCGCCGGATTCGCCTTCCCATTGTTCTTGTCCCCCTGGCCATTGCCCTCGGATCCATCCTGGCCTCCGGTCTTACCGCAGCCTGGCTTCTGCCGGGCCTTTCCTTCCGGGAAGGGGCCGCCGTGGGTGCAGGCTTCGGCTACTACTCCCTCTCCAGCATTCTCATCACTCGCATATCCGGAGAAGCCTTAGGCCTCATTGCCCTGCTTTCCAACATCTTCCGGGAAATCTTCGCCCTCACGGCAACCCCCTTTCTCGTGCGCTGGTGCGGCAGACTTTCCGGCATCGCCGCAGGCGGCGCCACAGCCATGGACACCACCCTGCCCGTCATTGTACGCTTCACAGGCAGGGAGTACGCCCTGATCGCTGTCTTTTCAGGGCTGGTCCTCACCCTGCTGACGCCCGTTCTGGTGACAGCCCTCCTCAGCTCCGGTGCTTGATCTTGACCGCATTCTTCCCTATAAAGGGCAGGCGGATCATGCCCTTTTTCATACAAAAAAGCCGGACCCAGGAAAATCCCGGCTCATCCTCTTCCTAAAACCCCTTTGCACACGCGGGCGGCAGAAAAGCCCCAAGGAGACTCACCATGACCCTTTACAACGCGGATTTTGAAAAAGCTGTGCGTATCGGCAGACCGCCCAATATCACCCGGCTTTTCCCCAATTCCAAAGCCCTTCTTGTCAGCGGCAAATACATTGACAACGCCATGATCCAAAAGGGCGGCTGTATGACCATTGCCGCCAACGCCAGAAGCCACATCATCATCCGGGGGGTACTCCAGGCGGCCCAGAAGGCCAATGCCGCCATCCTCATTGAAATTGCCCGCTCCGAAGGCGGCGCAGACGCCTACTGTCCCGTCAGCCTCTGGAACATGGCCCGCCAGGTGGACGCCATCGCCAATGAGCTGGGTATCACCATTCCCATTGCCATCCATGCCGACCATTACGGCATCAAAAAGGAAAGCGACCTTGCCGGAGCGCGTGAGGAGATTCCCTCCCTTTTTGAGGCGGGTATCACATCCATCGCCATCGATGCCTCCCACATGCCCGACGCCCTGAACCTACTCACCAATATTGCCGTTTCCGACCTCATTCCCACCTGGGCGGGTCTTGAAACAGAGGTGGGGGAAATCAAGGGGAACCAGGGCCTTTCCACTCCGGAAGAAGCCCTCTTCCTCATCCAGGGTCTCAACGCCCACGGCATCTTCCCCAACTGGATCGCGCTGAACAACGGCACCACCCACGGCATTGAAGCCAATGAGGATGGCATCCAGATCGAGCTGACCGCCAAAATCCACAACGCCCTTGCACCCTACAGAATTTCCGGTGCCCAGCATGGCACTTCAGGAAACGACGCCGCCAAACTCCGACGCATCGCCAGAGAAACCGCCACCACCAAGGCCAATGTGGCCACAGCTCTGCAGATGATCGGCTGGGGCATGGAGGTGAACGCCTTTGGCAATGCGGTGATGGACGCCAACGGAGATGTGAAGAAAGTGGCGGGAGAAGGCCTGGATGAAAAACTCTGGGCTGAAATGAAGGCCTATGCCGATAGCAAGGGCATCCAGGGCAGCAATTTCAAAAAACTGAATCTTCCCTTTGAAAACAAGATCCTCGGCCAGCCCAGAGCCATCCGGGAGCGTATGGCCGCACGCATTGAGGCCTTCACCTACGACCTTCTTGTCAATGTCTTTGATGCAAGGGACACAGCTCCCCTTGTGATCGCTGAAATCCTTGAAAAAGAAAGCTATGACCCCGGCCCCAAGGCCCAGCGCATGGAAGATCCCGCCCAGTGGACCCGGGAAAAGATCATGGAAAAAGCCGCCCTGCTCAATCCGGATAAAGGACCTGAAGGCGACTTTGACGAGTAAAAACGCCGTGCCTTGCACGGTTGGGACAGAACCGGAGGCGCTATACCCGCCTCCGGAAAAAGGTTTTTGGGCTTGACTCTGAGGAGACTCCATGCAGCAGAAAAAATTTTGTCCCTTTTGCGCAGGTCTTCTGGAAGAGCGCTTTGCCGAAGGCAGAAGACGCCTCTGCTGCTCTGTCTGTGATAAAATCCAGTATCAGAATCCCATTCCAGCGGCCTGCACCCTGGTGATCAACCCCCAGGGCCACCTGCTCCTTGTGCGCCGCGCCGTCCCCCCAAAAGTGGGGGAATGGTGCCTGCCCGGCGGTTTCATGGAGCTTGAGGAACTGCCGGAGGAAACGGCACTGAGGGAGCTTTTTGAAGAAACGGGCCTTCGGGGAAAAATTGAGCGACTCATCGGTGTCACCGCCCATCCCAGCGCCCTTTACGGCGCAGTGCTGATTTCCGGCTATCTGGTGCAAAATTTTTCAGGCCTTGCCCGCTCCGGAGATGACGCCCAGGAGCTGGCCTTTTTTCCCATGGATGCCCTGCCCGAACTGGCCTTTGACAGCCACAGACGCTTTGTCCGGATTTACCGGGACCTTTACATGCCTTGACTTTAAAGAAAAACTATTCCTAAATGCGGACTGGATGAAAAAAAACTAAAGATCCCCTGCCCAGAGGCCGATAAAACTGCCAGATCAAAGGAGCGGGCCATGCATGTACCGAGCTACCAGATCCACAACGTACTGAAGCTCTACAGCCGACAGATCACGCGCAATCGGCTGATGGACGGGTACGGCAGTGCGAAGGCTCGGGAACACAGTGAACGGGTGGACCTCTCCGCCGAAGGCAAACGTGAAGGCATGATCCAGAAAATCACGGCGGATATTGTGGAAAAAATTACCCGGCATGGTCCCCAGGATGCGGTGGAAAAGGAAATTGTCGGTCGGCTGGAAGAAGAAATGGGACAAAAAATCGCTTTCGAACCCCAGCAAACGCCCGAAGAATTCATCTACAACACCCTGGACGACGACGGCCAGAAAACAACCCGACACGTCTCCTTAAGGGATGGGGACATCGTGCTCAGACGGCTGGAAGCCCTGACGCGGGAAACCATCAGCCGGAATATGGCAGGAGAGAGGAGGGCGCCATGAAGGTCAGTACCATGATTTCCAGCATCAAAAGTATGGCTCAGGCCAGGGAAATGCAGCCTCTCAGGGAAAGGGGCAAGGCCAGTCAGAAAACCGAGGGAGGTCCGGAAAACCGAGGCGACAAAGTCAGCCTTTCTTCCGGCTCCAGGGATCTGATGGAAGCCCAGGGCACACCCCGCCAGGAAAACGCAGGCACAAGCGACCTGCGGTCTGAGCGCATCGAAAGGCTTAAGCATCAGATCCAGAGCGGCACCTATGTACCGGATCCCGAGCGCATCGCCAAAGCCATGCTCGCAACCCACAGGGAATCCATGATCTGACACCGATGAGGTTCTTCTGATTGCCCGCAGCGCTGCTCAGGAGTATGGGCAACCGAAGCTTAGAGATCGGAATTCTGACCTCCGGAATCAGGATATTCCCAAGGGTTCAAAAGAAAAAATTTCCCCCTTTCTCCACCCGCCCAGGCCGCTAGGAAAAAATTTCCTGGCGGTTTTGTTTATCCAGGGGGTCACATTCCGGAATGTAAAGGGGTTTTACTCTGGCACCACATTTGCTAAAAGAATTTTGAAAAAGCGATTCCCTTTTTCATAAGGAGGCCGTATGGACCGCATCACAAATCGACCCGAATTCACACCGGCCTCTGGCATCCGGCATACAGAGACGACCACTGCGGCAGATCCGCGCCAGAAAACTTCCGGCCCAGGATTTCAGGAGGCTCTGAGAACGGCCATGACTCCCATGACATCTTCTTCCGGTACCGCCGTGCAGGGAACGCTCCCGCCTCTCCGGACAATGCCACTGGGTGATCTTTTCGAGTCCTCGGGAGTGGAAATGCGCATTCAGGATCTCATCCAGACCATGGAACAGTTTTCCGCAGCCCTGATGAATCCGGAGCAGACACTGAAAGAGCTTACCCCCATGGCGGACGCCCTGGGAGAAGAAGCAGAAAGCCTTTTCCGTCAGAGCCCGGACAGCGAAAACCCTGTGCAGGATTTTGCCCGACGCACCGCCCTTCTGGCCAGGGTAGAAGTGGAAAAATTCCGCAGAGGGGATTTTCTTTAATCCTCCATAGGAAGGGCGTCCTTCTTTCCGGAAACGGTGACGCCCCTTTTCCTCATACCTTTTACCAGCGTCGCCGGACGGCAATCCCGGCCCCATGCAGATACTCCTTGATTTCCGGGATGGTATAATCCCCATAGTGTACCATGGAGGCAATCAGGGCCGCATCCGCCCGACCTGAAGTCAGGACATCCGCCAAATGCACCGGAACCCCCCCGCCGCCGGAGGCAATAACGGGAATGGGAACCGCCTCTGCGATCATGGCCGTAAGGGTCAGCTCATAACCATCCTTGGTGCCGTCTGCGTCAATGGAATTCAGGCAGATTTCTCCGGCTCCCAACCGGGTGACCTCTTCGGCCCAGAAGAGAGCGTCAATGCCTGTGAAGGTGCGGCCACCATGGATCACCATCTCATAGCCCGAAGGAATCTTCTCGCTTTTCTCCACCCTTTTAACATCCATGCCCACCACCACACACTGGCTGCCAAAGGCCTCAGCCCCCTCAGAGATCAGCCTGGGATTCTTGATGGCCGCGGAATTCACACTCACCTTTTCCGCTCCGGCCAACAGCACTTCCCGCATATCCGCAACGGAAGCAATGCCCCCTCCCACGGAAAAGGGGATGAAAATGGTTTCCGCCACCCTGCGCACCACATCAATCATGATGCCCCGCTTTTCATGGGAAGCCGTGATGTCATAAAAAACCAGTTCATCCGCGCCGGTCTCATAATAGTGGCGGGCCATTTCCACAGGATCCCCGATATCCACATTGTTTTCAAACTTCACACCTTTGGTGGTTTTCCCTTCCCGCACATCCAGGCAGGGAATGATGCGTTTGCTCATGGCGCTTTTCATGGTTTTCCCTCCCAACGGCAGAAATTGTCCAGAAGACGCAGCCCAGGTCTGCCGCTCTTTTCAGGATGAAACTGGGTAGCCACCAGGTTACCAAAGCCCATGGCCGAGGCAAAGGTGATGCCGTAATCCGTCTCAGCCAGCACATGGGCCGGATCTGCGGGTTCGGGGTAATAACCATGGACAAAATAAAAGGCGTCTTCCTCCCCGATATCGGCCAGCACAGGATGGGCCTGGGTCACCCGCACCTGGTTCCAGCCCATGTGGGGAATTTTCAGAGCTTTTCCCGCCTCATCCCGCATTTCTCTGGAAAAAGCCTTCACCCGTCCGGGAATCAGATTCAGGCAGGGGATATGTCCTTCCTCACTGAATCCTGTAATAATCTGGGTGCCAAGGCAGATCCCAAGGAGGGGACGGCCTGAATCCAGCACCCTTTTCAGGACAAGATCCAGCCCATAGCGGTTCAGGCTTTCCATGGCCGAGGCCGCAGCTCCCACGCCGGGAAAAATGACACGGTCTGCTGCCAGAATCTCTTCCTTCCTGCGGGTAATCACATACTTCTGTCCAAGAAAGCCAAGGGCTCTCGCCACACTGGTGAGATTGCCCGCGTCATAATCAATGATGGCGATCATGCTTTTCTTCTTCCTTCCCTTCCCGGTTCTTGGCTGCCTGCCAGAGCTTTTCCAGTTTATCCTGATCTGCGGATTCGGGTGTTTCTCCTTCCAACGCCAGGGAGGCTTCCATGTGCTGAAAGCGACGGACAAATTTTTTCACCATCATCCGCAACGCCCCTTCGGGGTCGATGGATCGGAACCTTGCCACATTCACCAGAGAAAAAAGCAGATCCCCGAATTCCATGGCGGACGAAGCCTCTTTTCTGCTCTGCAGAGCTTCCCGGAATTCTTCCATCTCCTCGGAAACCTTGTCCCAGACCCCGGCCTCATCCGCCCAGTCAAAGCCCACTGCCGCCACCTTCCTGGAAACGGTCATGGCCAGATCCAGGGCGGGTTGATTTCTGGGAATCCCCGCCAAAAGAGAGGTTTTCGGGCTCTCATACCTTTCTGCAGCCTTGATTTCTTCCCAGCGCCGCGTCACCGCATCCGCAGAGTCCAGCTTTTCATTCCCGAAAACATGGGGATGACGGCGGATCAGCTTGGTCACAATACCGCCCATGACATCGCTGAAGGTGAAAAGGCCCTTTTCCTCATATAAAAAAAGCAGAAAAACAAGCTGGAACAGGACATCGCCCAGCTCCTCACAGACCGCTTCCGCATCCGTATCCTCCACCGCATCCGCCAACTCATAGCTTTCCCCAAGGAGGTGGCGTACCATGGAAAGGGGAGTCTGCTTCTGGTCCCAGGGACATCCGCCTTCCCCGCGCAGACGCCTAAGGATTTCCCACAGAGAATCCAGGGCATAAACCCCATCCCCCTTCACAGACGCCCCTTTTCCCTGCCTGGCCAGGATTTCCGCAAAGACTCCAGCTTCTCATGAAAAAGATTCTTCATATCCTGGGGCACCAAGGCCGCAAGGCCTTCGGAGATCAGCATGGCTTTGGGCGCCAGGCGGGATCCACCCAGCAGCTCATGGTTTTTCGGTAAAAAGGCGGTCAGGCCCACAAGGATCACGGACACAATGAGAACCCCCTTCACAAAACCAAATCCTCCCCCCGCCAGGCGGTCCACCCACCCCAGGAAAACCACGGACAAAAGGGTGCGGATCAGGGTTCCCAGCAGAGCAATCAGCACAAAAACCGCAAGAAAAATACAGAAAAACGCCAGCATTCTGGCGATGTCCGGATCCGCAAACCACTTTCCAAGGGTTCCCGTGAGCAGGGGGTAATAGGTGTACGCAGCATAAAACCCCGCCAGTACGCCGATGATGGAAGAGGCTTCCCGAATCAGTCCCCGAAAAATACCCCGGACCAGACAGAAGCCCACAATACAAAGGATGCCCACATCAAGCGGATTCATAAGACCTCATGCCTTCATAAGTTAAAAAACACCCGTCCATGCGTTTCGCCCAAACCCAAAACGATCTTCATCACCTGATTCCGGGAAGGACCCGGCCTTTCGTACCAAATCCCCCCCATGGCGTCAATACGGCCGCTTTTTCCTTTTTCCGTTGGGAATCTCCCGGATCCATGCATGGGATGTTTGCCTTTGGAATCAGGACTGTGCTATGAAACCAGATGAAGTCCGGAAGGACGACCATGGCCAGAAGGTCAGGTACCGCAAGCCCCACCCTTTTTGAACATCCAAGGGTCTGGGGCCGCCTGCTTTCTGAGGCCAGATCCGGCAACCACAGGACGGCGCACTCCGCCGAATGGCGATGAAAAAGCACAACCAAGGCCACATCCAGGAAGTCCACACCTTTGAAGATCCCCATCTCACCCGTCAGCTTTTTGGTGAGCACAACAAGAACCTCCAGCGCATTGCCGCAAGCCTTGCCGTTTCCCTCAACTCCCGGGGAGAAACCCTCATGATGGAGGGACAGGCCTCCCAGATCCGTCTTGCCAGAAAAGTTCTCGACCAGCTCTACGGCCTTCTGCGCAGCGGCTACCCCGTTTACCCCAATGACATTGATTATGCTGTTCAGGCGCTTCAGGCCAATGAAAAAATCATCTTAAAGGATATTTTCCTTGATACCATCTACGTAACCGCCAAAAAGCGTTGCATCACCCCCAAAAACCCCCACCAGAAAACCTATATCGATGCCATCCGCACCCACGACATTGTTTTTGGCGTCGGCCCTGCGGGCACGGGCAAAACCTACCTGGCCATGGCCATGGCCGTGGCTGCCCTGGCCAAAGGTGAGGTCAATCGGGTCATCCTCACCCGACCTGCGGTGGAAGCCGGAGAATCCTTAGGCTTTCTCCCCGGAGACCTTGCGGACAAAATCGATCCTTACCTCCGTCCCCTGTACGACGCCCTGCACGACATGATGCCCTTTGAAAAGGCCGAAGCCTTCATTCAGCAGGGGGTGATTGAGGTGGCTCCCTTAGCTTTCATGCGGGGCCGCACCTTAAACGATGCTTTCATCATTCTCGATGAGGCTCAGAACACCACGGTGGAACAGATGAAAATGTTCCTCACCCGCATCGGATTCAACTCCCGGGCCATTGTCACAGGCGATGTGACCCAGATTGATCTGCCCACCCGGAAAAAATCCGGCCTTCTTCAGGCCATGGACATTCTCCAGGGCATTGAAGGCATTGCCTTCACCTTTTTTGATCAAAAAGACGTGGTACGCCATCACATTGTCCGGCGTATCATTGACGCCTACGAAAAACTTCAGGCAAAGGAGACCGGCGCGGAACCCTTCCGGCCGGAGACCGCATGACAAAATTTTCCGAACGAAAAAAGGCCCTGGCCCGTTTTCTCGGAACCCACAACGCCGTCCGTCTGGGCCTGCTTTCCCTGATCCTGATCTCCCTTTCCCTGCTCATGGCACCCGGCATGCCCGCCCTCCACTACAACCTGGAGGTTGGCGACGTGGCCACCCGCAACATCAAGGCGCCCAGGGATTTCATCATTGAAAACACCGAAGCCACGGAGGCCAACCGCGAGGCCGTTGCGGCTTCGGTCCGCGCCGTCTATGACCTGGATACGGAGCTTGCCGGAAAAATCATGGCAGGTGTGCAGGCCGGATTCCGGGAAATGCGTAAAATCCTCACCGACCCCTTGCCCCCTCCCGCAGAAGGCATCACACCGCCATCTCCGGAAAGCTTACGTTCCCAGAAACT
The DNA here is from genome assembly GCF_034006065.1 of Desulfobotulus sp. NCBI lineage: Bacteria > Pseudomonadati > Thermodesulfobacteriota > Desulfobacteria > Desulfobacterales > Desulfobacteraceae > Desulfobotulus > Desulfobotulus sp. The sequence continues at coordinate 31,377 of NZ_JAVETM010000014.1, forward strand.
CATGGCCGCCAGGCCCCGGTTTGAGGCCCTTTTGGGCATTCCCGTCAGTGAGGGGGCATTCCGCCTTCTGGAGAAGGAAGGATTTTCCCAGGACATTGAAGACAAGCTGGTGGAAATTCTGAGAACCCTGTTTGAAAATGGCATTGTGGCCAACAAAACCGTCCTTCTGGATGAAATGGACAGGGGCGTTACCCTGAGAACCCTGGCCACGGGTACGGAAACCATAGAAACCAACCTGCGCCGCTTTTACGGACCGGATCAGGCCCTTACCATGGTGCGCATTGTGGGCGAGCCCCTTTTGCGGGGCATGAACTACAATCTCATCAATCTCATCGTGGACCTGACCCAGCGCCTCGCCCGCCCCAACATCACCCTCAACCGCAGTGAAACTCAGAAACGGGTGCAGGAAGCCGTGGCCCAGGTCAAACCCGTACTTTACCAGATCAAAGCCGGAGAAATGCTGCTCCGGGAAGGGGAGAGGGTCACCCCTGTCCAGAAACTCAAACTCAATGCCCTGGCCTCCCAGATCCGGACCCAGGACATTTTCCGCAACAATGCGGGAAGCGTGCTCATTGCCCTTTTTGTCCTTCTCACGGGGTACTGCCTCTGCTTCCGGCGTCCTGTGTCCCAGAGCCGCAATCCCAACAAGAATATGCTTTTTCTCACTTCTGTTCTCATCAGTGTGCTGGCCATGTCCAAGGGCTTCCAGCTCCTCATCCAGCCCCTTGTCACGGAAGCTGCGGCCTTTCCTTCCCAGATTCCCCTGCTTATGGCCCTGCCTGTGGCGGGTGCCTCCATGCTGGTCTGCCTTTTCTTCGGCATGGCCCAGGCCCTGCCCTTTGCCCTCATCCTGGGCAGCCTTGCGGCCCTTGTCATGCAGACCGATCTTTCCCTTGCCCTCTTTTTTATCATAAGCAGCGCCATGGCCGCCTACTGGATGCGGGACTGCAGAGAGCGTAAGGTTTTTGTCAAAGCCGGGTGGAAACTTGGCCTCCTGCATCTTCTGCTTGCCTCAGGAGTCTTTCTTCAGTTGGAGGAAATCAGCCCCGCCCTCATGGCCTGGACCCTGATTCTGGCCTTTACGGGCGGCATGCTTTCCGGTATTCTCACCGCAGGCGTTGCACCGCTTCTGGAAATCCTTTTTGATTACACAACCGACATCAAGCTTCTGGAACTCGCCAACCCGGAACAGCCCCTTCTGCGACGCCTCATGCTGGAAGCGCCCGGCACCTACAACCATGCCATGATCGTGGGAACCCTGGCTGAAGCCGCAGCCGCGGAGATCGGTGCCCACTCCCTGCTGGCCCGCGTGGGCGGCTATTACCATGACATCGGCAAACTCTCAAAACCCCTTTATTTCATTGAGAATCAAGGCGGAGGTAAAAACAGCCACGACAAACTGGCGCCGTCCATGTCCGCCCTCATCCTCATCACCCATGTGCGGGACGGCGTCAGCATGGCCCGTCAGCACAAACTGGGCGAAGCCATCATGGACATCATCGCTCAGCACCATGGCCGCAGCCTGATCCGCTTCTTTTACGAAAAAGCCAAGGCCCTGAAAGGGGAGGCGGAGCCTGTCAATGCCGATGATTACCGTTACCCCGGCCCCAGACCTCAGACCCGGGAAGCCGCCATTGTCATGATGGCCGATGTGGTGGAAGCCGCCTCCCGCACCCTGGAAAATCCCACATCCGCACGGATCCAGGGACTGGTCCAGAAAATGATCAACAGCATTTTCTCCGACTCCCAGCTGGATGAATGTGACATCACCTTAAAAGATCTCCACAGAATCGCCCGCAGCTTCAACAAAATTTTAAACGGCATTTACCACCACCGCATCGAATACGCGGAAAGCGCAGCCCCCGGCGGAAAGAAGAAAAATGGTCATACAGATCGACAACTCCCAGAATCAGATGCCCCTCAACGAACAGAACCTGACGGAAAAGGCGACGCACATCTTAAACGCCTTGGGATGTCCTGAGGGAGAACTCTCTGTCCTTTTTGTGGATGATGCGCACATGCGGGAAATCAACCGGGATTACCGCCAGAAGGACGCGCCTACCAATGTCCTGGCCTTTGCCATGAACGAAGGGGAATTCGGCCACATCAACCCTGAACTCCTGGGGGATGTGGTGATTTCCACGGAAACGGCCCTGCGTGAAGCGGCAGAATGGAAGATGGATCCCCAGGTGCGCATCACCCAGCTCCTCGTCCATGGCGTTCTCCACCTCTTCGGCTATGACCATGAAGAGAGCCCCGAAGCCGAAGAACGCATGGAGGCCAAAAGCACAGAACTGGTGCGCATGCTGGAAAAAAACGAAACGCTTGCCGGATGGCTTTCTCCCTGACCCGATACAAAAGGAGGTTCCATGCCCAGACTCGCCGTGAACGTGGATCACATCGCCACCCTCAGAGAAGCCCGTAAAACCAACTATCCGGATCCCGTTGCCGCGGCGGTTATCGCCGAGCTGGCCGGAGCCGACGCCATTGTGGTGCATCTCAGGGAAGACCGCCGTCATATCAAGGAAAGGGACGTACGCATCCTCCGGGATACGGTGCAGACCCGACTCATTCTGGAAATGGGTGCCACCGATGAAATGCTGGAATTCGCCCTGGAAGTGCTGCCGGATGTGGTCACTCTGGTACCCGAACGTCGCGAGGAGCTTACCACAGAAGGCGGGCTGGACGTCGTCACCCACCAGAAAAACGTGGCCCATGCCGTGGAAACCTTAAACAGTGCGGGCATTCCTGTCTGCCTTTTTGTGGACCCCGATCCCCGACAGGTGGAAGCCAGCTTAGCTGCGGGAGCGGATTTTGTGGAACTGCACACCGGCCTTTTCTGCGACGCCAACGCGCCGGATGCCAGAAAAGCCGCCTTTGAGGCCCTTCTCACCGCAGCCCGCAAGGGTCGGGAAATCGGTCTTGGGGTCCATGCCGGTCATGGCATCTGTTACCGATCCATCCTTGCCTTCAAAGGCGTTTCTGAGATTGAGGAGTTCAGCATCGGCCACAGCATCGTGTCCCACGCCGCCCTGGTGGGAATGGAAAAGGCCGTACGCCGCATGGCTGCCCTGGTCAGGAGCCTTTAACCCATGCATCCTTTGGTCAGCGCCGCCACCATGTCCGCCATGGATCGCAGCACCATGGAAGAGTTCGGGCTTCCCGGCCGCATCCTCATGGAAACCGCGGGAAGGGAAGCCGCCCGCATTTTCGCAAGCCTCTGGCCTGTGGAAAAAAACCGGATTCTGATCCTCTGCGGCTCCGGGAACAACGGGGGAGACGGCTGGGTTGCGGCCCGCTACCTTCTGGGCTGGGGTGCGGATACCCAGGTGATCCTGGCGGGAAACCCCGAAAGGCTCAGCCCCGAAAGCCGCATCAACCGAGAGCTGTATGAAAAGGCGGGCGGGGAGACCCGAATCCTGGAAAGCCCCGGAGATCTGTCCGGCCTGGCCCCTTACATTGATAAGGCCGCGTTTTTTGTGGACGCCCTTTTCGGTATCGGGCTCGATCGTGAGGTTCAGGGTCTCTGGGCCGATCTCATCCGGAAAGTCAACGCCAGCCCCGCCCCCGTCTTCAGCCTTGACATCCCTTCGGGCATTGCGGCGGATACGGGTGTGATCCTGGGCGAAGCCATCCGTGCGGAACACACTGTCACCTTCGGCCTTGCCAAGCCTGGACTTTTTCTGGAACCCGGCCGCAGCATGCGAGGCCAGCTCCATGTGGTGGACATCGGCATTCCCGCTCAGGTACGTCGGAAGTTCCCCCTCACCCTGGGCCTTCCAACGAAATCCTGGGCCTCCGATTGCCTTCCTGTGCGCAGGCCGGACAGTCACAAAGGCCACTTCGGCCATATCCTCCTTGCAGCCGGAATCCCGACCGCAAGGGGAGCTGCGGTGCTGGCCGCCATGGGTGCCCTCCGGGCCGGAGCCGGTCTTCTCACCCTGGCGGTCCCGGAAACCAGCCTGCCCCTGCCGGGTATTCCCCCAGAAGCCATGGTTCTTACCCTGCCTGGCGATGGACAGGGATTTTCAGAGCATGCGGCCCTGGCCCTGGAAAAAGCCCTGCCCGGCAAAACGCTTCTGGCCGCAGGACCAGGGATGGGAACGGGAGAAGCTTCCGCCCGCATTCTGAGGCTTTTTTTAAAAACGGATCTCCCCCTTGTGCTGGATGCGGACGCCCTCACCCTTTTGTCTCTGCATCCGGACCTCATGGCAAGCCTGGACACACGTCCGGCTTCCACCGTACTCACCCCACATCCCGGAGAAATGGCCAGACTCTCCGGGATCCCGGTTTCAAGGATTCAGCAGGACAGAATCACCATCGCCAGAAATTTCAGCATGCTTCACCACTGTCACCTGCTTCTCAAGGGGGCGGGTACCCTTGCCGCAGAACCCGGAGGTTTTGTCCGGATCCTCACCCAGGGCAATCCCGGCATGGCCACAGGAGGCTCCGGGGATGTTCTCTGCGGTATCCTGGCCGCCTTCATGGCCCAGGGAATTCCCGTGGATCAGGCCAGCCCCCTGGCCGCCTTTGTCCACGGCATGGCAGCAGACCTTCTTGCCAGCACCCGGGGGCCTCAGGGATTTTTTCCCTCTGAAGTTGCAGCGGAGATTCCCGCAGTGCTGGCCCGTCTCCAGAAAAAATATCCATCCCCCCCACACCGGAGTCAGGCCTTTTCATGAGCACCCCGACCGGCACCCTCACCCTGGAAAGCCTTTCCAGTGAAAATACCTTTGCCATGGCCCAGGCCCTGGGTCGGCTTATCCTGCGTCCCTGCCGTCTGGCCCTTTCCGGAGATCTCGGTGCTGGGAAAACCCTCTTTGTTCAGGGCTTTGCCCGTGGGCTGGGGGTGCCGGAAAACGTTTATGTCACCAGTCCCTCCTACGCCCTCATCCACGCCTACACAGCCCGCCTGCCTCTCTATCATGCCGATCTTTACCGCCTCGGCCACATGGAGGAGGTTCTCGATATTGGTCTTCCCGATCTGATGGCTTCCGAATCCGTCACCGTGGTGGAATGGGCCGAGCGCATGGAAGATACGGAAATCTTTGATATCCGGATTCACATTGAAATCCATGGGGAAACAACCCGAAAACTCCACGCACAGGCCTATGGACTTCACTTTCAGGATCTGCTAAGGAGCTGGCAACAAGTTTGCCCTCCGGCATAAAGCCGGTATGGATACCCAAACCCCAAGCCGTTCCTGATGCCGCGCCAGGGATCCTGGCTTTTTTTTGGTCCCGCATCCTAAAACCCTGCACTTTCAGGCATGGCAAACAGGGTATCCGGCTTACAACCTATCTGTCACGCCTCGAAGGAGTGGTGTACATGGCACTTATCGTACAAAAGTACGGCGGCACCTCCGTGGGCAACATCGAGCGCATACGCAATGTTGCCCTCAGGGTAGCCCAGACCTATGATGCAGGAAACGAGATGGTGGTGGTGCTTTCCGCCATGTCCGGAACCACGGACAACCTCATCCGTCTCGCCCATGAGGCCTGCGAACGGCCGGACAAGCGGGAACTGGATGTACTTCTGGCTACGGGCGAGCAGACCACCGTCGCCCTTCTTGCCATGATGCTGAAATCCATGGGCTACAAGGCCACCTCCCTTCTCGGGCATCAGGCTGAAGTGGTGACCGACTGCGCCTGCGGTTCCGCGCGCATTCTCAATATCGGAGCCTCCCGCATCCGCAGGCTTCTTGCCGATGGTCAGATCGTCATCGTAGCGGGCTTCCAGGGCGCGGACATCCATGGCAACATCACCACCCTGGGCAGAGGCGGCTCGGATACTTCCGCAGTGGCTCTGGCCGCAGCCCTGAAGGCCGCTGTCTGTGAAATTTATACGGATGTGGACGGCGTCTACACCACAGATCCCAATATCTGCAAAAAGGCTCAGAAACTTTCCAGAATCAGCTATGACGAAATGCTGGAGATGGCCAGCCTCGGCGCCAAGGTCCTGCAGATCCGCTCCGTGGAATTTGCCAAAAAATACAATGTGCCGGTGCATGTGAGATCGTCCTTCAAGGAGGAGGAAGGAACCATGGTAATGCAAGAAGATGCGGATATGGAACGCCTGGTGGTATCCGGCGTGACCTGCAACAAGAACGAGGCCAGAATTACCCTGAAGGGAGTTCCCGACCGTCCGGGCATTGCCTTCCGAATTCTGAACCCCATTGCCGAAGCGGGCATCCTGGTGGACATGATCATCCAGAACACCCGAACGGGAAACATCACGGACTTTACCTTTACCGTGCCCAAAACGGACCTCCGGGAAGCGGTGGAAATCAGTCGCAGGGTCGCCGAGGAAATCGGTGCTGAAGAGGTGATGTCCGACGCCAACATTGCCAAGGTTTCCGTCATCGGAGTGGGTATGAAAAACCATTCCGGGGTTGCATCCAGGATGTTTGCCGCCATGTGCGAGGAAAACATCAATATGCTCATGATCAGCACGTCGGAAATCCGCATTTCCTGCATCATTGAGGAAAAATACACGGAACTGGCCGTACGCGCCCTGCACACGACCTTTGGCCTGGACAAACCCGAAGAAACCCTTCCCTGACCCAGAAAAGCAAAAGGGCATGAAACATTTCACCCCCGATCAGCTGCGCTTTGCCTTCATGATCGGGGGTGTGCTGTTTTTTCTGGCTATCCTGCGTCTGCCATTTCCTTAAGAATTCTTTCCACTGCGGCTTCGGGATCCGCCGCATCCCGGATGGGACGACCGATGACCAGCATGTCCGCCCCTGCGGCCAATGCCAGGCTCGGTGTCATGACCCGCTCCTGATCGTCCTTTTTTTCCACACTCCATAAAGGCCGGATACCCGGCGTCACAGCCAGAAACTCCGGACCACAGAGTGCTTTCACTTCCAAAGCCTCATGGCCAGAACAGATCACGCCGGAAAGGCCCGACTCTCTGGCCAGAAAGGCTCGTTTTGCCACCAGGGTCTTTAAGGGCCTTTCTCCTTCCAGTGCGCAGCCCGTCTCCTCCAGGGTCTGAACGCTGCTGCTGGTGAGTACCGTCACCCCCAGAAGGGCCATGTTCTCCCCTGCTCCTTCCCGCGCACGGCAGAGCATCTCCCGCCCGCCCGCCGTATGCAGGGTGAGATAGTCCACCCCCAGCTTTTCCAGATTGCGCACACTACGCTCCACCGTGGCCGGAATGTCGTGAAGCTTTAAGTCCAGAAATATCCGGGCATCCGTCTTCTCCCGGATACGGGGAACAATGGAAGGCCCTTCACCGAGAAAAAGCTCCAGGCCGATCTTCACCACCCCCACCTTTCCCGAAAGACGGACAAGCATGGGCAGCGCCTTTGAAAAATCAGGAAAATCCAGGGCAAAAATCAGGCGCTGGGCGCATGAAAGGGGCATGGCAACCCTCCTCTTTTAAAAAATGGGATGATCAGAAATCAGAGCAGACGCAGATTCCAGTTCCACAATCCTGGTCGCTGCCTGCCCGTCATACCCTTGGGCAGACGTTCCTCCATGTGGACAAAAAGCCTGTATCCGGCCCTCTCCAGGTGTGCCTTTTTCTCCCGGATATCATAGGCCCAGTCCGGAAAAAGCCATTGATTCCGCCCATAGGTCCGCCCCCAGAGCCTTTCCTCCTTGGGACTGATCAGGCTTTCCCCCGGCTCCAGAACTCCGAGACGGGAAATGGCCAGGGGCCAGAATCCGGAAAGAACCAAACCCAGGGGCAGGGAACTCCCCGCTCCAAGGCTCATAAAATCCTCTTCTCCCAGCTCCGGACCCACCATCACCCCTGAAAATCCCATCTCCCGCAGCACGTCCACAGCCAGCACATTGGTGATATTGCAAAAAGGTCCAGCCCAGAGTTCCAGACCTTCCGTTTTTTCAAAAAGCCCCACCTGCCAGGGCGCATTCAGAACAAACCGACGGCCGCCTTTACGAATCAAACCCTGGAGCGCCTTCTTCCAGGCCTCGGAGTCTTCGGGCCAGATCACAGGGTCCAGCCACCACCACACATGGCGCACCGCACCCTCCGGAACCTTCGGAGCCTTTTCCGGATCCACCCACATCGCCCTTTCCTCTCCAGAGCCTCCCAGGCCCAGGAAGGAGCGGCTCAGCACCATCTCCCGGGAAGGCCCGCTTTTTTTCAAAGGCCTGGGAAAAACCAGGGCCTGGTGAGCGGCCTGGGGCTCTGTTACTTCAGAGGCGTTGAACAGGGCCTCCAGCTTTCGGATTTCCGCCAAAAGTTCCGGTTCCCTGCGATCCACGAGAAAAACCGCAGCCCCTGCCCTGGGTTTCGTCTTTCCCTCATCTTTCAGATGAAAACGTCCGCCTCTGGGAATGGCGCGTTTAACCCGGACAAGGACATGCCCGCCCTCGCCTTCATACCCGATCCGCAGCAGGTCTCCGGCCAAAAGGGCGATCTTGGGCGTAAGGAAAAACTCGCGTCCGCCTCCCTTCACCCGGCCAAGAAGAAGGCCCGAACCCGTTTCAGCCTCCGGTGCCAGGGGCTGCCAGGGTCTGTGGGGCAGAAAGCGGTAGTGCATGGCAGGCCTTCCCAGGGCCATTTCCAGCAGGGCAAGGGCGTTTTTCTTACGACCCGGCAGATCCCGCTCATCCCGGAGCATGCGGTAAGCCGTGGTGGTGTAATACACATAATGGGGCCCCTTTTTCCTGCCCTCAATCTTCCAGCAGTCCACCTCCGGAATCCCACCCAGAACCTTGGTCAGAACATCCAGACTTAAATCCTGCATGGAAAAAAACCGCCCCCCATCCCCCCCCTTTTCTTTCCGGTACAGGCGACGGCAGGGCTGCACACATCGTCCCCTCAGGCCCGATTTGCCCCCAAGATAACTGCTCCAGTAACAACGGCCGGATACGGCGTAGCAAAGGGCACCATGGACAAAACTTTCCAGAAAAAGCCCCCTGGGACAGGCCGCAGCCATGAGCCGCAGACCATCCACATCCAACTCCCTGGGCAGTACCACCCTGAAAAAACCCAGGCCCTGGGCCACGGGCAGACCTTCGGGAAAAGACAGGTTGCCCAGGGTGGAAAGGTGCAGCTCTCCCTCATAGCCCGCCTGCCGCGCCAGGGACACAAAGCACAGATCCTGCACAATAAGGGCATCGGGTTTCACGTCCCGTGCAAGGCGCAGGAGAAGATGAAAGACCTTTTCCACCTCATCGGGTTTAATTTCATTGTTCAGGGCCACATGCACCCGCACCTTGCGGTCATGGGCCATCTCCGTCAGCCGGGCCAGCTCTGTCACGGAAAAGTTATCCGCCTCCATGCGGGCCGAAAAGGCCTTGAGCCCGCAGTAAATGGCATCCGCTCCTGCGATGAGGGCGGCAAAGAAACTGTCCCGGTCTCCGGCAGGGGCCAGGATAGCGGGTCGAACGGGAACATCAGGGTTGGTCATGGTATATATCATCTTTCAAGCCATAAGAATTCCATGCAGACGGCGGACAAGGAGGCAGGCAGGGTCTTTCATCCGAAGCGGGCATCACTCGCCATGGAGATAAAAATTCTCATAACAGTAATTGGTGGCTGCAATGAATCCCTTGACAGCTCCGCAATCAAAGCGTTTTCCCTTAAACTTATACGCCAGCACACAGCCCGTTCGGGCCTGTTGCAACAGGGCATCCGTGATCTGGATTTCTCCGTTTTTACCGGGCGGCGTCTTTTCCAGGATGTCAAAGATATCCGGTGTCAGAATATAGCGCCCGATGATGGCAAGGTTGCTGGGTGCCTTCCCTCGCTCAGGTTTTTCAATCATATCCTCCACACAGATCAGTCGATCCGTCAGCATTCTGCCGGCAATAACCCCATACTTGTGGGTTTCTTCGGCCGGAACTTCCTCCACGGCAATGATGGAACAGCGAAACTGCTTATAAAGCCCCACCATCTGCGCCAAAACCCCCTCTTCCGGATGCATGCAGAGGTCGTCGGCCAGCACCACGGCAAAGGGATGATCTCCCACCAGGGGCCGACCCGTCAGAATGGCATGCCCCAGCCCCTTCATCTCTCGCTGACGGATGTAAGTGAAGTTGGCCCGATCCAGAATGGCGCGAATATCCGCAAGAAGGGTTTCCTTCTGGGTTCCGGAAATCTGGTGTTCCAGTTCATAGTTCATGTCAAAGTGATCGAGAATGGCATTCTTACCGCGTCCGGTGACCATGCACATATCGGTCATCCCCGCCTCCAGCGCCTCTTCCACCCCATATTCAATGAGGGGTTTGTTCACAATGGGCATCATTTCCTTCGGCATGGCCTTGGTTGCGGGCAGAAAACGGGTTCCGTAGCCCGCTGCGGGAAAAAGACATTTTCGGATCATGATGTTCCTTTCTCCAAATGTGTGTGTCTGACAACGCGCCAGTAAAACCCCTTGACATCCCAGAATGAAGACTGACGACTCCGTCTTAAGAAAAATCTTTCCATCCACAGCCTCCGGCTTTCTGATGCTTCAGGCGTCTTCCCATTCCCGCCCCCCAGGAAAAAACGTTTCTTATTCCGGAATCCGGGACAGAATTCTGCAAAAATACCAGATGCCACCAAGAAAACAAAGCCTTTTACCGTTTCTCCCGCCCTCTTCTTTTCAGAATCACACGCCCCCCTTTCACCCAGGTATTCCATAGCATCAAAAAACCGGAAGCCTTGGGGTCTTTGCTGACAATTCCCTTGCCCGGCCTTGCTCCGGATGGTATAGCCCAGAGGGTGTGCATGCTTTATTCGAACAAAAAAGCCTGTTTTTTCAGGCTCTGTCCCAGGGCTTTTTACCCCGACCTGACCCAAAGGAGCATGCTCAGGAGCCCATGCGTACGTCCTTATTGATTTTTCTGCCGGGCTTGTATTCCCTGAATCTTCTGATTTAAGGGGGCTTCCCATCCTCCCACCCTTTCCGGGCTTTCCGCCCAAACGAGTGTGCCCCAGACATGACGCCGCCGAGAAAAGCACCCAGATCCCCAGCACACAAACCCGCATCCCCAGACCGTCGTAAAAAAAGACCGGCCCATGCCGCCCCAGGCATGAAACCCGGCGCAGACCCCAAGCTCAAGCCCATCTTCGCCCGCATCGGCGTTCCTGAGGCAAGACCCTTTGTGCCGGACCCTTTCCAGAAAAAAGCCATTGAAGCCGTAGGCCAGGGCGACTGCCTGGTCACTGCGGCCACAGGGTCCGGCAAAACCTATATCGCGGAACAGGCCATAGAAAAACTCTTCCTGGAAGGTAAAAGGGCCTGGTACGCCTCCCCACTCAAAGCCCTCACCAACGCCATTCACACGGCCTTTTCCCGAAAATTCGGGCCGGAGAATGTGGGCATTCTCACAGGCGACCGCAAGGAAAATCCGGATGCTCCGCTGATCATCGGCACCACGGAAATCCTCAGAAACCAGCTCTACGATGCCATGCATACAGGCGAGGACATCCGCTGTGACCTTGTGATTCTGGATGAGGCCCATTACCTCGGAGATCCGGAACGGGGCGTGGTCTGGGAAGAAACCATCATCTATATGCCCTCAAGGGTTCCCCTGCTCCTCCTTTCCGCCACCATCGGCAATGCCGAAGAGATTGCCGCCTGGCTGGAATCCATGCGTGGTCAGACCTGCACCCTGATCCGGGCCAACCGCAGGCCTGTCCCCCTGCATCCCCTGTTCTTCCATCCCAGCGGCACCCTTTTTCCCTTTCTTGCGGAATACGATGAAACCCGCCATGCGGGAAAAAAGGGACTGCACAAAAAGATCCTGCAATACCTCAGCACAGATCGCCCCCCCTTGCTGGCCCCTCCCCGAAGGCTTCCTAACATGGCAGACATTATGGCCGTGCTCCGGCACTACAACCTTCTGCCCGCCATTTTCTTTCTGAAGTCCAGGTCCGACTGCGACGCCGCCATCACCCTCTGCGACGAAGCAGGGCTTCTCAGCGACCCCGAACGGGCATGCGCCCTACGCACCCGCATGGACGAACTCACCCGCTTCTGGCCCCATGCGGCCCGCCATCCCCAGCGTATGTACATTGAAAAACGGGCCGTGGCCGCCCATCACTCCGGCCATCTTCCCGCCTGGAAGATGGTGGTGGAAACGCTGATGTCCGAAGGCCTGCTGGATGCGGTCTTTGCCACTTCCACCGTGGCCGCAGGGGTGAATTTTCCGGCGCGCACCGTGCTCATCGCCAATTCGGATCGCTTCAACGGATCAGAATTCACCCCCCTTTCCGCCACGGAATTCCATCAGATGACGGGAAGGGCCGGACGCAGGGGTAAAGACCGCATCGGATTCGCCGTGGCCCTTCCGGGAAAATTCATGGATCTGCGCCATTTCGGAAGGCTCATCACAGCCCCCCCCTCGGAGGTGGAAAGCCAGATCCGCATTGATTTTTCCATGGCCCTCAACCTTCTTTTGTCCCACACGCCGGATATGATCCGGGCCATCATGGAACGCAGTTTCGCCGCCTTCCGCATTGCCCACAGACTTACGGGAAAAAACTCCCAGAAAGCCAGCAAAGGTGCTGCTGAACTTCTTTTTGCAGACTTTCTGCGCCACCTTGCCTTTCTCAAGGAAAAGGCCTTTGTGGATTCCCAGGATCGCCTCACCGAAGATGGCATGTGGGCCGCCCAGCTGCGCATTGATCAGCCCATTCTTGTGGCCGAGGGCTTCCGGCGCAGGCTTTTTCCGGAAAATGACCCCGCCATTCTGGCCGCTCTCATGGCCTGCTTTGTCAATGAAAGGGAAGCAGATGACCAGGATATTCCCGAAGATCAGATCCCGGAAAAACTGCTTAAGGCCTTTTTGCACTTAAGAAAGCAGCTGGCTCCCTTTGCCAAGGAAATGATCGCCCAGGGTTTTCCCGTTTTCCCCCTCTATCTGACACCTGCGGTGACCGTATACCACTGGACTTCCGGAAGAAGTTGGGAGAATATCCATAAAAACAGCCCTCTGGCCGAAGGGGATCTGGTCCGGCTCCTTCTCCGCACGGCGGAAAACCTGAGGCATGTGGGCAATCTTGGCCAATTCTTTCCCAAGGCAGCCCGGTGCGCCATGGCCGCCACAGACCAGATTCTGCGGGAACCGGTTACGGATGCATATACGCTTTAGGTTTCAGGACTGATATGGCTTCCTTCTTTCTTTTTTCCAGAAGACTGACCATCCCCCTGATCCTTTGGATCTTTCTGCCCTTTCCGGTAATGGCCAATCTTCTGCCTTTTTTTGCAAAGGACCCTTACAAGGCGGAAATCCAGAGACGCATGCCTGCGGAAATCAAGGAAATCCTGGAAGCCGTTTCCGACACCTTCACCCTGAAGGAACGCCCGCCATCCACACCGGAAATGCTCCGACGCCGGGCCGAGAACGACGTTGCCGCCATGATCAAAGCCCTGCGCTCCGAAGGCTTTTATGAGGCCCGCATCGCCATAAGATCGGATCTTCAGGCCACTCCACCAAAAATCTTCTTTGACGTGGAAACAGGGCCTGCCTATGTCCTCAACGGCATACGGATCGAAGCCATGGATCCGGACTTTCCCGCACAGAACCTGCCCACAGCGGAAGAACTCAGGCTTTTTTCCGGAACCCGGGCGCGGGCCCCGGAAATTCTAAAGGCCCGTGAAAGGCTTAAGGATCTTCTGCGGGAAAAGGGTTTCCCCTCCCCTGAAGCGGATATCCGCGAAGCCGTGGTGGACCACAGCCAGCGCACCTTAAGCCTCCATTATACTTTCCGGGCGGAGCCCCAGGCCTTTTTCGGTTCGGTTTCCATTGAAGGCGAAAAACGGGTCAAACCCCGGTATGTGGAAAACCGCATTCCCTGGAAAAAAGGGGAGCTTTTTCAGGCCTCCCGCCTCAACCGCCTTCGCAGCCGCCTCATGCAGGACGGCCTTTTCGCCATTGTGGATATCCGCTATCCTCCCGAACCGGACGAAGATCTTTCCCTGCCCGTGCATATTCATCTGGTGGAACGCAGCCCGAGAACCCTGAAGGCCGGGGTTTTCTATGAAACGGACACGGGAACCGGTGCCCGCCTGGACTGGGAGCATCGCAACCTGAGGGGCATGGGGGAACGCCTTTCCCAGAGTCTCACTGTGGCAGAAAAACAAAAAAGGATGGCCTCCGAATACAGGATTCCGGATTTTCTCGACCCGCGCCAATCTCTGACCCTGTCCGGCTGGATGGGCAAAGAGGAATCCCAAGCCTATGAGAGCGAAGGCGGCGCACTGGGGGTCAAGCTTTTCCGCCAGCTCACGCCCCTGTGGTCTGCGGCTATTGGCAGTCATTACCGGATCAGCGATATCACCCAGGGCGACGATCGCCAGACCGTCGGCCTTCTCTCCTTTCCCCTGGAAATCACCTGGGAGGGGCGCGACAGCGTACTCAATCCTACCCAGGGCCTGCGCCTTCAGTGGAAGGCCGAACCCTTTTCCGACACCCTGGATATCAGCACCTGGTTCATACGGCTTGTGGGCGGCGCTTCCGCCCATGTCCCCCTTGTGGGAGAAGACCGCCTCGTTCTCTCCGCAAGGGGGCATGCGGGCTCCATTCTCGGAGAATCCAACCTGGGAGTGCCTGCGGATGAACGCTTTTACGCAGGCGGCGGCGGCTCCATCCGCGGCTATGCCTATCAGTCCATCGGTCCCCAGGAAAAGGGCAAGGTGGTGGGCGGGCGCAGTATCATTGAAACCGGCCTTGAACTCCGGTGGCGCATGCAGAACAATTTCGGCCTTGTGGCCTTTCTGGATGGGGGCCAGGTTTTCACCCAGTCCCAGCTCCAGCTTGAAGATGATTTTCACTGGGGCGCAGGCTTAGGACTGCGCTATTATACGGATTTCGCCCCCTTCCGTCTGGATGTGGGTTTTCCCCTGAATCCGAGGGATGAAGACGATCCCTTCCAGATCTACATCAGTATAGGTCAGGCCTTTTAGAAGGCCCGGATTTCAAGAAAGTTTTCATAAGGAACACCATGGTCATCCCTTCCGAACACAAGGCGCAAGATCCTGAATACACGCCTGGGGCTTCTTCACGCATGCTGCCCTTTGTGCTCTGGACCTTTCTCAGCCTCATTCTCATTGCCTCCCTCCTTCCCTTTTTCCTTTTCCGCACCGAGGCAGGCCACCGCACCCTGGAGCAGGCCCTCAATCACTTTCTCCAGAAAAAAGACGGCTCCGGAATAGAAATCAAGGGCCTGGGCGGAGCCCTGCCCTTTGAAATCCGCATCAAAGACCTGCAGGTTCTGGATCAGGAAGGTCCTTTTTTCCAGGGAAAGGATCTTTACCTTCGTTTTTCAGGTCAGGAGCTCTTTTCCGGCCGTGTGGGGATCCTGAAGGCCCACGCCCGAAGGCTTGCTTTGCACCGCATTCCCGCAGACGGGCAAAAAAAGCCCGCCCCTCCCCAGGAAGATGCGGGCTTTTCCCTGCCTGTCCTTCCGCCGTTTTTTGTCAGAAGCCTTGCCATTGAAGAAATCTTCCTTGCAGAGTCCCTGGTGGGGGAATCCATGCGCTTACGCCTTCAGGGCAGCGCCAGCGCCGACAGGGAAGGCCTTGGAGCCCGACTGGAAATCAAAGCCCTCCAGGGGCCTCCTCTGGACCTTCACCTGGAAGCCGACTTTTTCCCTGAAAGGGAAAATCTCCACCTTAAGGCCCGGTTTCAGGAGCCCAGCGGAAAACTCCTCGCCCTTGTGGGCCTTCCCGACCTTCCCGTCCATCTGACCCTGGATGGGGAGGGCACTCAGGAAAGCTTTGAGGGAAACCTCCTCATGGAGGTTGGTTCCGGAAACACCCTCTCCACCCACATAGGCCTGAGCCTCCAGGAAGAGGCCCGCATAGGTCTCAAAGGCTTTTTCCGGCTGGATCCCGAACGCCTGCCCGCCCCCCTTTCCTTTCTTGTGGAACAAGGCCGATTTGACGCCCTGCTGCTTCGGGAAAAAACAGGAAAAATCCATCTTTCAGACTTCAGGCTTCACAATGACACCCTGGGCCTGCAGGCCCAGGCGGAATTGAATCCCCAAAGCCTTGAGCTTGCAGCCGATCTGTCCCTGGATATGGAAAAACCCCAGAAGCTTGCCCAGTGGCTGGGCCTTGACCTTGGCCCGGCAATCCGGCTTTCCCTTGGGGCAGAAGGCCCTGTCACAGGCCCTGACACCCGCTTTCAGCTTTCCCTTCAGGATGCAAAGGCAGGGGGCTTCACCGTAAAAGCGCTGGATCTTGAAGGAAAGCTTGCCTTTGTTCCGGAAAAGGATGGACTTCCCGACCTGATCTGCACCGGACGCATCACAGCCCGCGCCCCATCCTTTCCGGACATTCCTTTGCCCCCAAGCCTTAAGGCCGACTTTGACCTCGCCTACGCCCTTTCCCGCCACCTTCTGCGCCTTGAATCCCTGAGCATTGCGGGAAAGGACCTCGACCTCAGGGCAGAGGGCAGCCTTTACGCCCTCACAGGGGAGGTGGACACAAAGCTTCGCCTGGCCCTCGGAGATCTCACGCCCTGGCTTGAACCCTGGGGTCTTGGAAGCATGGGCGGAAAAGGGCGGGTGCAAACCCATGCCCGGGGCAGCCTTTATCCCCTGAATCTTCACCTGGATCTCGATACCCGAATCCAGGATCCCAGCGGCCTGCCCGCTCCTCTGGATCTTTTAGGGGGCAGAGAGCTCAACCTGCGCAATGGTCTTTTCATCGGTCCGGATCCAAGGCAGGCAGAAAGCCTCACCCTTCTCCTCACCGATCTCACCCTCACGGGAGCCGCATTCCGGATTACAGGGGAAGGCGGTTTTTCCCTGATGGATCAGGATCTGCAGGCAGGTCTCCTTCTGCACCTCCCCCAGCTCCGGCTCATCCACGAGAGCCTGAAAGGCAGTGCGGACCTCCGCATGCGGGTTCAGGGCAGCCCAGAATCCATGCATCTCCACAGTATTCTTGAAAGTGAAGACCTGGGCCTCCGGGAAGAAGAAGCCATTTCCTTAAGGCTGTCCCTGGATGCGGAAAACCTTCCCGCAGGGCCAAGGGGCACCCTTTCCATCGACGTCGGCAGCGGCCCCCTGGCTCTGAATGGAAAAACCGATTTTCTTCTGGAAGAAAAGACGCTTTTTCTTCCACAAGGACAGTTTCTTTTTCCCGGCGGAGTTCTCACAAGCCAGGCCAGCCTGCGCCTGGACACCCTTGCGGTGCGGGCAGACCTGAAAGGCCATGTGCAGGACCCTGGCCCCCTGGCCCGGCTTGCGGACCTTGATATGCAGGGCAAAGGAGAATTCCGGCTCCGCATCTTCCCCGGAGAACAGGGCCTGGACGCAGGGCTGAATCTCACCCTCACCCCCTGGGCCATGGATGGCTTCAGCCTGGAAACCCTGAGTCTGGAAGGCGAAATCCGCAATCTCTCCCAAAATCCGGAGCTGGATATCACCCTTTCCCTCCAAAACCTTGCGGCCGGTGACATACACCTGGAGCAAAGCCAAAACCGCATACAGGGCTCTCCTGAGCGTCTTTTTCTGGAAAGCAGCCTCCAGGGTCAGGCCCTTGCACCCTTTGCCCTCCAGCTCCAGGCCCGGTATGAAGGCCACAGCCAGGGCCAGCATCTGGAGCTTGAAACCCTCAGGGGCCACTGGGATGAAAATCCCATCACCCTCATCCAGCCCTGGGCCCTCCGCCACGGAGACAAGAAGATCCACCTTCACCCCCTTCTCCTGGATTTTGCTTCCGCCCGCATCGGACTCAAGGGGTTTCTGGACCAGGAAAGGGTGGAGATGGACCTCTCCATCCAGGATTTTCCATTGACAAGTCTCCGCCTCCCTGTGCAGGGCCAGGCCGATGCCAATCTGACCTTGCAGGGCCCCCTGCACAGTCCCCAGGCCACGCTGCAGGTGAAAGCGCGGGATCTCTGCCCCCAGGGCCTGGACAACCGCAAACTCCCCATCATGGGCCTCCTGCTGGAAGCCGGGATTGACGCAGGCCTTTTCGACCTTCAAGCCAAAATCCATACCATGGACACAGGCGAAACCCTTCTCAAGGCAGAAGGACATCTGCCCTTAGACTTTTCCCTTCAGCCCTTCCTCCTTGCCCCGGACCGCACAGCAGCCATGGAAGTCCGCCTGGCGGGGCTTCTGGATCTCGCACGTCTCGGCCTTCTTTTCATGCCCGAAAGTCAGGTGATCAGGGGACTTGCCCACCTCGACCTTGCCCTTACCGGAAGTCTCGATGCACCCCAACCCTCCGGAACCCTTCACATCGAGCAAGGGGTCTACCAGCATCTGGGCCTGGGTCTCCATATCCAGGATATTGCCGCAGCCCTGGAGCTGCATCCGAAGGCCATCCACGTCCACAGCCTCAGCGCCAGCGACGGTGAAGGGGGGCTGATCCAGGGGCATGGAGAAATGAATCTTCTTGCGGAACAGAACTTCCCCTTCTCCCTTTTCCTGGATGCGGAACGCTTCAAAGCCCTGCACAACGATACCCTCATGGCCTCCATTGCCAAAGGCCGGGTCACCCTCAACGGATCCCTCCTCCGACAGCACATCGCAGGGGAGCTTCGCTTTGACCGTGTGGAGATTTTTCTCGGAGAATTCGGAGGCCCGGAAGTGGCCGAGCTTGCTGTTACGGAAATCCACGGTCCCAACGGCACACAAAACGGCAACGGCGTCCACAGGGAGGAGGGCAGCCTCACCCTGGATCTCGCCCTCTTCTTTCCCGCAAGGATTTTTGTCCGGGGCCGGGGTCTTGATTCCGAATGGGGGGGCAGGCTGAGCCTGGCCGGATACGCCACGGACCCTGTCATCCGCGGAGACATCAGCCTCATACGGGGCCGCATGGATTTTCTGGGAAAACGCCTTACCCTCAGCCAAGGCAACATCATGCTGGACGGCAGACAGCCTCCCAGCCCCTTTGTTTCCTTTGAAGCCCGGCAGGAAGGCAAAGAAGTGCTCTGTATCCTCAAGGTGGAAGGACAACCCCCGGACCTGGAGTTCACCCTTTCCTCGGAACCGGCCCTGCCCCAGGATGAAGTACTGGCCCAGATGCTCTTTGGCCGCTCCCTTGCCACCATCACCCCCATACAGGCCGCTCAGCTGGCCCTGGCTGCACGGGAGCTGGCGGGCAAGGGCGGAGGCCCCGGCGCTCTGGGCATGGCCCGCAACCTGCTCGGCCTGGATGATCTCAACATCGTATCCGACGGAGAAGCCAATGACGACATCCGCCTGCGTGCCGGAAAATACGTCCATGACCGGGTCTATCTGCGGATCGAAAAAGACCTCAAAACCAACGATGACCTGGTTTCTGCGGATGTGGAACTTTCCCGCCGCATCACCCTGGAAAGTAAAGTGGGCCCCAAGGGAGGCGGCATGGGTCTTTTCTGGAAAAGGGATTACTGATGTCTTTTTTTGAAGAGTCCACACACAACGAAAACCAAAAACCAGGCCAGAAAGCCTGATCATGCATCTTCAATCACCCAAGAGCCCGTAAGGAGACCTGACTTATGCTGCGTATGTTTTCTCTCATCTTTCTTCTGACCCTTTTTCTGACCCACCCAGCCCTGGCCGACACCCCTGAGGCCCAGAACCCAAAGCCCGTTAAAATCTCCATGAAAACGGATCTCGGCACCCTCATACTGGAGCTTTACCCGGATAAGGCCCCGGAAACCGTGAAGAATTTTCTCCGCTATGCCACTGCGGGCTTTTATGAGGGCACCCTCTTTCACCGGGTCATCCATGGCTTCATGGTGCAGGGCGGCGGCTTCACCGAAGACATGCAGCAAAAACCCACCCTGGACCCCATTCCCAATGAAGCGGCCAATGGCCTGAAAAACCTCAAAGGTACCATCGCCATGGCCCGCACCAATGATCCCCACTCCGCCACCAGCCAGTTTTTCATCAACACCGTGGACAATGCCTTTCTGGATTTCAAGGCCGCCACGCCCCAGGGTTTCGGGTACTGTGTTTTCGGTCAGGTGGTGGAAGGCATGGACGTGCTGAGCCAAATTGAGCGGGTGCCCACCACCTTCCGCAGAGGACACCAGAACGTGCCTAAGGATCCCGTCCGTATCCTCCAGGTGACCCAGATTCCCTGAAAACCCTTGTCTTCTAAGGATGTCCTTGATCTTATGCCCATCTTCATTTAGATAAGGACAGTTTTAAACCGGCCGTCCGCAAGGCCAGACGGCCAGATCCATGGCCATCCGGAAAGAAACCGTCGGCCCGAACCACCCTACAGGCTTAAAGAAAAGCGCACCCTTTACGGTGCGCTTCCCTTTTATGAACCAGAACAATCCCTATAAGGAGCTTTTCCCATGAGCGTGGATACCAAAAAGGTCATCTACACAATGATGCAGGTCAGCAAACGGCACGGCACCAAGACCGTGCTCAAGGATATCTCCCTTTCCTATTTCTACGGCGCCAAAATCGGCGTCCTGGGCTTAAACGGCTCCGGTAAAAGCTCCCTCCTGCGCATCCTTGCGGGAGAAGACAAAGAACATTCCGGAGAAACCATCCTTTCCGACGGCTACACCATCGGGTATCTGCCCCAGGAACCCCTGCTCGACGAAAACCGCACCGTACTGGAACTGGTGGAAGAAGGGGCGGGCAAGGTGGCGGCCCTGATGAAGGAATACAACGCCATCAACGAGAAATTTGCAGAGCCCATGGATGACGACGCCATGAACGCCCTCATTGAGCGTCAGGGCGAGGTTCAGGATCTCCTCGACCGCATGGACGGCTGGGACATCGACGCCCGCCTGGAAATGGCCATGGACGCCCTGCGCTGCCCGCCCGCAGACGCCAAGGTCTCCATCCTTTCCGGCGGGGAGCGCCGTCGGGTGGCCCTCTGCAAGCTGCTTTTACAGAAACCCGACATCCTGCTTCTCGACGAACCCACCAACCATCTGGACGCCGAATCCGTGGCCTGGCTGGAACAGCATCTCCAGCAGTATCCCGGTACCATCATCGCCGTCACCCATGACCGCTACTTCCTCGACAACGTGGCAGGCTGGATTCTGGAGCTGGACAGAGGCGAGGGCATTCCCTGGAAGGGCAACTATTCTTCCTGGCTGGAGCAGAAGCAAAAACGCCTGGCGGATGAGGAAAAACAGGAATCCCAACGCCAGAAGACCCTGGAGCGCGAACTGGAGTGGATCCGCATGAGTCCCAAGGGCCGCCATGCCAAGTCCAAGGCCCGCATCAACGCCTATGAGGAAATGCTCGGCCGCAGCAACGAACAGCTGGATCGGGATCTTCAGATCTTCATCCCCTCCGGCCCCCGTCTCGGCAATCTGGTCATCGAGGCCGAAGGCCTGTCCAAGGCCTTTGAGGACAAAGTCCTTGTGGACAGCATGAACTTTAAGCTCCAGCCGGGCAGCATCGTGGGCATCATCGGTCCCAACGGCGCGGGCAAGACCACCCTCTTCCGCATGATCTCAGGAGAGGAAAAGCCCGATAAAGGGGCCATCCGTGTGGGTGAGACGGTAAAACTCGGTTACGCGGATCAGCACAGAGGCTCCCTTGCCGCAGGAAAAAATATCTGGGAGGTGATCTCCGGCGGCCAGGATCTGGTCTCTGTGGGTGGCCGGGAAGTGAACTCCCGCGCCTATGTGGCCCGGTTCAACTTCTCGGGAGCGGATCAGCAGAAAAAGGTGGAAGTGCTTTCCGGCGGGGAGCGCAACCGGGTGCATCTGGCCCAGATGCTGAAGTCCGAAGCCAACGTCCTGCTCCTTGACGAACCCACCAACGACCTCGATGTCAACACCATCCGGGCCCTGGAAGAAGGCCTTGCCAACTTTGCGGGCTGCGCCCTCATCATCAGCCATGACCGCTGGTTTCTCGACCGGATCTGCACCCATATCCTCGCCTTTGAAGGGGACGCGGAAGTGGTCTTCTTTGACGGCAACTTCACGGAATACGAAGAGGACAAAAAACGCCGCCTTGGGGCCGATGCCCTCATCCCCAAGCGCATGAAGTACAGAAGACTGACCCGGCAGTAAGCCGGAACAGAAGCCTCTGGGGATATTCTTTCCCCCCTCTCTCTGGGCTTATCTTTACCCATAAGCCCGGAATTATGAAATCAGGGATACTAACATAGAGGAAATGGTGGGCAGCAGGCCTGTTTCCCCCCCTTGGGTGAGAATATTCTTTATGGAACTCTCACCCAAGGGGCAGGCACGAGGGCCTGCCCCTACAAAACAGAGGCTGCACAATTCATTCGCAGGTGCAGATTGTGTCTGCCCTACCAGCTCCTTTATGGCGTTGAGGCCGGTCGTTAGTATTGTCGTTAATGACCTTAAGGACTTTAAGATCATTAAGGAAAGTGAAAGAAAAAGAGCATTTGGACACCCTCAAAACTACATTTTTGCAACTCAACAGGCTTGATAAAAATTGTGGGTAAAGCCCAGCTCTGGGGCCGGGGGTGAGGGAAAAAAGGACGATGATTTCATGCTCACCCGCTACGCCTGCTACCTCACGGACGTGAAGTCGATATAAGGAGGGCTCATGGGAACGTCTCTGGATCGGTTGACCATCAAGGGCTTCAAATCCATCCGCGAACTCACAGCATTTGAGGTGAAGAGCCTCAATGTGGTTGTGGGAGCCAATGGGGCGGGGAAGAGCAATCTGATCTCTTTCTTCAGGATGCTCAGGGCCCTGATCGACGGCAACCTGAATCGCTATGTCCGGGATAACGGCGGGGCGGGGGATCTTTTGTTCAATGGAAGAAAATGCACAGAAAAGATGGAGTTTGAAACACGCTTCGGTACCCGTGGGTTTCGTTTTACGCTGGTACCAACGCCAAGCAATGCCTGCGCCATCGAGGACGAAGCGCGATATTATGAGCATGGCACCACCGGCTGGTGGCATCTGGGGGACAGCGAAGACGGGACGTCTAAAATGGTGGAGGAGATCAAGCTCCAAACAGCCGGGGCCAGATACAGCCAGCCTGTTTATGAAGCCATCGCTTCCTGGCAGATCTATCATTTCCATGACACAAGCGCCACCTCCGGAATGCGCAACTATGAGATCGTTCAGGATAACAAAGTGTTGAGGATGGATGCGGCCAATATAGGGCCGTTTCTCCTGAAGCTGAAGGAAAAGGGCCCCGGAGCCTACCAGGAGATCCTCAATGCCGTTCGTCTTGTCATTCCATTTTTGGACGACTTCATCCTGGAGCCCCGGAGTAGCGGGGCCAGGGAGGAGGTGAACATCAGCTGGATGCAAAAAGGCTCTGACTATCCCATGCAGCCCTATCATTTGTCCGACGGCTCGATTCGGTTCATCTGCCTGGCCACGGCCCTGCTTCAGCCGAATCCGCCTTCGACCATTATCATCGATGAACCGGAACTGGGCCTTCATCCTGCGGCAATCCCCATTCTGGCGGAGCTGATCCAGGTTGCCTCCCAAAGGACCCAGGTGATTGTCGCGACCCAGTCACCGGCGCTGATCGACCAGTTTGCCATTGAGGATGTGATTGTGGTGAGCCGTGAAGAGAATGCCTCCACCTTCAAACGGCTCAAGGAAGACGATTTTTCCGAATGGCTGAAGAATTATTCGGTGGGTGAGCTCTGGACGAAGAATGTGATCTCCGGGGGGCCGGTTTATGAGTGATTGCATCGAGGTGGTGGCCATTGTCGAAGGCAAGACAGAGCAAACATTCATCGAATCCCTGCTGAAACCTTATCTGGCACGGAAGATGATTTTCATGAGGGCGACCCAAGTGACAAAACCCGGCCAGAAAGGCGGGGATGTACGTTTTGAGCGGGTCAAACGAGATTTAGGGCTGCACCTGAAACAGCGGCGGGATACCTATGTCACGACCTTGGTCGACTATTACGGTACAAAGGAGTGGCCGGGGTTGGAGCTGGTACCTTCAGGCGCCACACCCTCTGAGATTGCTCGGGTCGTGAATGAAGCGACGAAAAAAGAGGTGGTTGCCAGTTTCCCGGAGCAACGGGCGGACAGACGATTCATCCCGTATATGGCCATTCATGAATTCGAGGCGCTTTTGTTCAGTAGCTCCGCTATTCTCGCAACCCGGCTTGGAAAAAAAGAATCCCATGTGAAGGCTGTACTGACTGCATGCGGTGAACCCGAGGCCATCAACAACCATCCTGAGACAGCACCATCCAAGCGACTTGATGCCTGGTCAAAAAATGGAAAATTTTCCAAGACCACCACAGGGATGGCCATTGCACGGGAGATCGGGATTGACCGGATGCGTGAGAAATGCCCGCTTTTCAATGGCTGGATTGAGAGCTTCGAAGCCATGATTGGAGAGCAGGCATGAAACTGAAGTTTAAAGCCCAGCCCTATCAGACCAATGCGGGAGAGGCCGGGGGCGAGGAATCCATTCAGGACACATTCAATGCCGGAAGCGGCCCAAGGCACACTTCGTCATTCCCTTGATGCCGGGGATGTGCTAAGGAGCTTTCCTTAGAATATGAGAAGCCGGAACCTTACGGAATTTTTCCTTGAGGTTCCGGCTTTTCTTGCTGCCCGGCCTGCGCCGGTTCTTATTGCTGTGCCTGAAAGGAAAAACTCCCGTGTCCGTTTTTTTCCCCTATGCGGCCCTGATCTCCGCCATGCTCCTCTGGTCCACCAGCTTCATTGCCCTGAAGCTGGCCTTTGCTACCTATGATCCCCTGGTGGTGATCTTTGCCCGCATGGCCATTGCCAGTATCTGCTTTCTTCCCTTTCTTCTGCCCCTGCTCTCCAAAGTCCGCTACCGCAGAGGCGATGGACAGCTTCTCGCCCTCATGGCCCTGTGCGAACCCTGCCTCTACTTTATCTTTGAAGCCAAGGCACTCACCCTCACCACGGCCTCCCAGGCGGGCATGATCACGGCGGTGCTGCCCCTTCTTGTGGCCATCAGCGCCATGGTTTTTCTGCACGAGCGGGTGACAGCACGCACCTTTGCGGGCTTTGGCATCGCCATGGCCGGGGCCCTCGGGCTTTCCCTCACGGGAACGGCCACGGAAAGTGCTCCCAATCCCCTTCTCGGCAATTTTTTTGAATTTCTGGCCATGGTCTGTGCTGCGGGCTATACCCTCTTGCTCAAGCACCTTTCCGAGCGTTACCCGGCCTTTCTCCTCACGGGTTTTCAGGCCTTCTGCGGCAGCCTTTTCTTCTTTCCCGTATTGCTCTTTCCGGGAACAGGGCTTCCGACACACCTTGAAACCCTCCCGGCCCTTTCCGTTCTCTATCTCGGCGCCTGCATCACCTTAGGTGCCTATGGTCTCTACAATTATGGCGTCAGCCGCATTCCGGCCAGTCAGGCCTCGGCCTATGTCAACCTCATTCCCGTATTCACCGTATTCTTCGGCTGGCTGATCCTGGGCGAGCGTTTCACCGCCCTCCAGTATGGCTGCGCCGCCCTCGTGCTTTCCGGTGTCGCCTTGAGCCAGAACCGCCTTCCGGAACCCCCTGCGCCGCCCCTTGCCGCGGCCCACCCCAGTTCAGGAATATCCCCATCATGAGTACTCCCAGCAGCAAAATTACCCAGGAAGTCGCCAAACGCAGGACCTTTGGCATCATCAGCCATCCGGACGCAGGGAAAACCACCCTCACGGAAAAGCTGCTCCTCTTTGGTGGCGCGATCCAGACCGCAGGTGCCGTCAAGGCCAAAAAGGCCCAGCGCCACGCCACCTCGGACTGGATGGCCATTGAACAGGAACGCGGCATCTCCGTGACCACTTCGGTGATGAAATTCAACTACCGGGACTATGAGGTGAACCTTCTGGACACCCCCGGTCACCAGGACTTTTCCGAAGACACCTACCGGGTGCTCACTGCCGTGGATTCGGCCCTCATGGTCATCGACTCGGCCAAGGGCGTGGAAACCCAGACGGAAAAACTCATGGGCGTCTGCCGTATGCGGAACACGCCCATCATCACCTTCATCAACAAGCTGGACAGAGAAGGCATGTTCCCCCTCGATATTCTTTCGGACATCGAGGACAAACTCCAGATCGAGTGCATTCCCATGTCCTGGCCCATCGGCATGGGAAAGCGGTTCCGGGGGGTGTACAATCTCTACAAAAAAGAGATCTCCCTCTTCAACCCCAGCCGGGAAAGCAAGCCCAGGGATGTGATCACCATCAGGGATCTTTCCGATCCCCTTCTGGATGAAATCTTAGGCTCCCAGGCCGATGAACTGCGCGAGGACATTGCGCTTCTCGAAGGTGCCGCCAGCCCCTTTGAAATGCGCCACTTCCTTTCCGGCTCCCAGACTCCGGTTTTTTTCGGTTCGGCCATCAACAATTTCGGCGTGCGGGAACTTCTCGATGCCTTTGTGGAAATGGCCCCCTGCCCTTCCCCCAGAGCCGCAGCCACCCGCCTGGTCAGTCCCGAGGAAGAGGCCTTTTCCGGCTTTGCCTTTAAAATCCAGGCCAACATGGATCCCGCCCACAGGGACCGCATCGCCTTTGTACGGATCTGTTCCGGAAAATTCACCCGGGGCATGAAGGTCATGCACCACCGTCTGGGAAAGGAGATGATCATCAGCAACGCCACCATCTTCATGGCCCAGGACCGCAGCAACGTGGACGAGGCCTGGCCCGGCGACATCATCGGCGTACACAACCACGGCACCGTGAAGATCGGAGACACCTTCACCGCGAAAGAACCCCTGAAGTTCACGGGGATTCCCAATTTCGCACCGGAAATCTTCCGCAGGGTCATCCTGAAAAATCCCCTCAAGCTCAAGCAACTTCAGAAAGGTCTCACCCAGCTGGCCGAAGAAGGGGCCGTCCAGTTTTTCCGGCCCATCACCGTGCCGGACTATATCCTCGGTGCCGTGGGCGCCCTCCAGTTTGACGTGACCATGCACCGCCTCAAGGCGGAGTACGGCGTGGACGCCATCTACGAGAATGTCAATTTCGGCGTGGCCCGCTGGATACGCTGTGAAGATCCCAAAATCTATGGAGAATTTGAGAAAAAACACGGCCATAACCTGGCACGGGATGCCGAAGGCCATCTCACCTTCCTCACCACCACGGAATGGCAGCTGGGCTTTGTGGAAGAACAATGGCCGGGGATTGCCTTCCTCAAGACACGGGAGACGGACTGAGTACACTTTGAAGGCAGTCCGGAGGGAAAGGATTCAAGGGCCTTTAAGCGACCCAAAGACTCTCGCCTGAAAGGCGTTGAGTAATCCAGATCATCGCGGGGAGAACCATGAAGAAAAAAATCCTCTATGCCGAGGCCAACTGCGCGGCCAGTGTGGAAAAAAACGGCTGTTTTACGGACAAGACCGCCCATATTGAAAAGCTTGAGCCCGTGAACAATCCCGTATCCTCATCCGGCCCTTCTCCTTGCCATCCCAGCCCATAAAATGGTAGAAGACGGCGGGCTCTACAGCCAGCCCCGGCCCTTATCCGCCTGGGCTTCCTGCCGGGAAACGTTCCTGATGTTTTAAGGAGACGTTTCCCTGTTTTTTCCCCATCTTCCGCAGAAGGAGAGCCTTCTTCTCCTTGCTGCATTCCGGGAGGTAGCCCCATCATGCATGTCAATTACCGGGAAATCCCGTACAATTACACCTCCGCCGACGACCGCCAGGTGATCTGCCAGATCCTTGGAAACGATATCTGGCAGGTGCTGGAAAATCTCAGGTCCCAGCGTGTCACAGGCCGCTCCGCCCGCCTGCTCATGCGCTTTGCCGGTGATCTTTTTATTCTGAGGCGCAATCCCTTTGTGTATGAGGATCTCATCACCTCCCGCCACAGACGCAATGAATTCTTCGCCAACGCGGGTAAAGATCTCAAAGCTGTGGCCGAAGCTGCCCTCAATTCCGATGTGCAGATTGTTCTGGACCGTTGCCACACAAGGCTTGCTGAGCTTCAGACGGAAATCCGGGAAATCAGAACCCTGCGCAACAAGGTGAAAAAACGTCTGTCGGCCATTGTGGGAGATAAAAACATCTCCTTTGATCCCTTCAGCATCAACAGCCACGCCACGGACGCCACGGACTGGCGGCTCTGCCTGCCCTTTGCCGTGGTGCGTCCTTCCAGGGAAGAGCAGGTCCCCAGAATCCTTGCCGCCATTGGGGAACTTGGCATGCACGCCATCCCCAGGGGAGCAGGCACGGGGCTGACCGGCGGAGCCGTGCCCGTACGGGATCGCTGTATCATGGTCAATACGGAAAAACTCAACCACATTCATGGCATTGAGGAGCAATCCTTCACCGGGGATGACGGCAGGGAAAAAACCATGCCCGTCCTCCGCCTGGAAGCTGGGGTAGTGACAGAAGCCGCCATGAAAGCGGCGGAAGCCCGGCACCTGGTCTTTGCCACAGACCCCACCTCCGCCTGGGCCTGCACCATCGGCGGCAACATCGCGGAAAACGCAGGGGGCAAGACCGCCGTTCTCTGGGGTACGGCCATCGACAACCTCATTGCCTTCAAGATCGCCATGCCCGACGGCCGTTTTCTGGAAGTGCGGCGCACCAATCATCCCATGCGCAAAATCCAGCCTTCGGATACGGTCATCTATGTCCTCAAGAATCTGAATACCCTGGAAACCGAGGAAATCCGTATCAGCGGCAGAGAAATCCGCAAGCCCGGCCTCTGGAAGGACATCACCAACAAAACCCTGGCCGGCGTTCCGGGCATCCAGAAGGAAGGCTGCGACGGGGTCATCACCTCTGCGGAATTCATCCTGTATGAAGCTTACCCGGAAAAAGCCACCTGCTGTCTGGAGTTTTTCGGCAAAGACATGGAGGAAGCCAGCCGGGTTATCGTGGCCCTGTCCGAAACCTTTGAGAACAGGGGCGAGGAAGCCCTTATGGCCTTGGAGCACTTTGATGACGAATACATCAAGGCCATCGGCTACAAAGTGAAAGCGGCCCGCAGCGAAATCCCCAAAGCCGTGCTTCTCGTGGACATGGTGGCCTACACGGCCGAACAGCTGGAGCGGGGAAAAGAAAATCTCGCCCGCCTGCTGGAGCCTTACCCCAACACGGAAATCTTCTTTGCCAAAGACAAGGCGGAGTCCACGCGCTTCTGGCAGGATCGCAAGCGTTTCGGTGCCATTGCCGCACGCACCAATGCCTTCAAGCTCAACGAGGACATTGTCCTGCCCCTGCACCAACTGGCCGCCTTCGCCCGTTTTGCCGAAGATTACAATGCAGAAGAAAATCGCTACAACCAGCGGGCCGCTGTGGAAGCCATCCGATCCTACCTCAAAACCGCCCAACCTGCGGACGCAGAAGATGCGGGCTGGGTCAAGGGCAAGGCCCTGACCGCAGATCCACTCTGCGAAGATACCATCCTGGCCCTCTCCTCAGCCACCCACGAGGAGCTGGCCGCAGAAAGCCTGCTCCGGGAGTTCACGGAAGACATTCTGGAGCTGTTCCAGGGTTACAGGAAAATCTCTGCGGAAATCGCAGACCTCATCAAGGCCGTCCGCTCCCGGCAAATCATCCTTGCCACCCACATGCACGCCGGAGACGGCAATATCCATGTGAACATTCCCGTATTTTCCAACGATCTTGAGATGATGGCCAGGGCCAACAAGACAGCCGATGATGTGATGGCCAAGGCCGTGGCCTTAGGCGGGGTGGTCTCCGGAGAGCATGGCATCGGCATCACCAAGATGAAGTATTTTGACAAAGAGCAGATCCTCGCCCTGACCCAGTATCGCAAAAAGATAGACCCCGGTAACGTGATGAACCCCGGCAAACTGGAAGACCCCAATGTTCCGGAAAAGGTTTTCACCCCCTCTTTCAATCTTTTAAGCATTGAAGCCAAGATCCTCCAGCACGGTTCCCTCAAGACCCTCTCGGACAAGATCGCCAAATGCGTTCGCTGCGGCAAATGCAAGGCGGACTGCTGCACCTTTTACCCCCAGCAGAATCTCTTCTACCACCCGAGAAACAAGAATCTTGCCGTGGCGGCCCTCATTGAAGCCATCCTCTATGATGCCCAGCGCACCCACACGGGCCGTTTCCGGGCCCTGAAGCATCTGGAGGAAATCGCAGACCACTGCACCATCTGCCACAAATGCAAGATTCCCTGTCCGGTGGACATCGACACCGCCGAAGTCTCCATCCTGGAGCGGGAGATCCTTGCAACCCTTAAATTCAAGAAAAAGGCCCTCCCCACCCGCATGGTGCTGGGCTACCTCAAAAGCAATGCCCCTCTTTATAATACCCTTTTCCGCAAGGGGGTGCTGCGCTATGGGGGCGAAGCCCAGAGGCTGGGAGCCAGAGTCCTGACCCGCATCCGGAAAAAAAGCCCCTTGCGTGTGGGTAAGTTTGCCTGTTCGCCCCTGAACAAGACCTGGATCAAAGATCTCAAGCCCATCCAGCTTCTGGATGCACCCATGCCCTCCCTTCCCAAAGACACCTTAAGGGACAGTCTTCCCGCCTGCGGTCCCAATCAGGTATTGGTCATGGAACCACCGGGAGAGGCCCGCAACACGGTCTTTTACTTTCCGGGCTGCGGATCTGAGCGGCTGCACAGTGTCATCAGCAAGGCGGGTATCTACATCCTGCTCAAGGCGGGTGTCCGGGTGGTGCTGCCTCCGCCCTTTCTCTGCTGCAGCTTTCCCGCCAAGGTGAATGCGGAAACCCTGCAACGGGATCACCTGAACCTGCGCAACACCATTCTTTTCAATCAGACCCGTGAGATGCTCCGCTACCTCACCTTTGATGCCTGTGTGGTCACCTGTGGCACCTGCAAGGAAGCCCTGGAAGAGCTGGGGACGGCCCATATCTTCGACTGCCCGGTCATGGACGCCTCCGGCTTTATCATGGAAAAGGGTCTTGAAATTCCCAGCGTGGCAGAGGAAAAACTCTACCATGCACCCTGCCACGATTCCCTGGAAGGCAATGCCCTGCGCCTTTTCAGAGAAGCCACGGGAGAGGCGCTCAAAAACACCGCCCACTGCTGCTCCGAGGCAGGCACCATGTCTTTGAGCCGCACGGACATCACCAACCGCATGCGCATCCGCAAACACGCCACCCTGAAACGGGCCACAGAAGGCATGGACAAGGGGGCATCCCCTGTGTTACTCACAAACTGTCCTTCATGTATTCAGGGCTTAGGTCGCAACATGGACCTGGGCGTTACCCCACGGCATCTCACCGAAGAGATTGCCCTGCGCATTGGCGGCACGCAGTGGGAAAAGGAGCTGAAACGCCTTCTCGCCAATACCGATGCCGTCAACATTTAAATGCTGAAGGATCCCTTTTCTGACGGAAAGGGGATGTTTTTCCGGGAGACGAGAACAAAGCCTGGTCCCCCTTTCCGGGACCAGGCTTTGCCATATCAGGATATTCCGATCTTCCCCGCTCCGGGTAAGATCCCCCAACCTAAGGCCTCCTGCCCTGCACCCATTCCCTAAGGAGGAAAAATGTCACGTCCCTCCCTGCGCCTCAGAATGCTGTGGATCCTTCCCCTTTTTTTTCTTTTCTCCGGCTGTGAACAGCTGGATTTTCTCCTCGGAGAACCGCCCTATAAGTACAGCTTTTCTTATTTTGCCCCCCTGGAAGACCGTACCTATGTGCGGGCTGAAATCACCCTCGGTTTTGCCACCCAGGAGGGCGTTCTGGAGGCCACGCGCAAACACGACCGCATGCATTATGCCCTGGATCTCATTGTCCGTCCCTATACGGGCAGACAGATGCTGGACAAGGGAAAGCGCATGCGCAAAATCCTCAAGCGCGTAACAGAAAACATCCTCGAAACCCCCGTCAGACGCATCACCCTCACCCAGTACGAGGTGGTGTTCAGGGAAGGAGACGCACCCAGCGCAGAAGAAATGGAAAAGATCCAGCGCAGCCTTCCCCGCACCTTCCATCGCGAATAAAATTCCCCCCGGCTGGCGGATCTTCCTGCTGGCCGGGTTTTCCTCCTTCTTTCCCCGCAGAGTGGCAAGAAACGGTCTGGCAAACTATTTCTTGACAAAAATTTTAGTCAAACCTAAAAAGATTCCGACCTAAAGACTCTTTAGCCAGGGAATCTTCATGCGCCTTGCCAATAAATACCGCCTCATCACCGCCATTCATATCTTCCTGCCCTTTCTCGCCGCAGGTTTCAGTTCGGCCCAGTCCGGGCTCTTCCAGCACAAAGAGTTTCAGGATGTAT
Source organism: Desulfobotulus sp. (assembly GCF_034006065.1). Lineage (NCBI taxonomy): Bacteria > Pseudomonadati > Thermodesulfobacteriota > Desulfobacteria > Desulfobacterales > Desulfobacteraceae > Desulfobotulus > Desulfobotulus sp. Next base: position 63,368 of record NZ_JAVETM010000014.1, read on the forward strand.
TGGGCATTGCCGCCATCACAGGCCTGTTCATGGTCTTTCTGAGTCCGCATCTCCCCGGTCTTTCCTGGCTCATCACAAGCCCCCTCCGCCGCATCATGGCTTTCTGCAAAGACATCCAGGACGCAAAGGATCCTTACTTTCATCTCCCGCCCGAGCATGGGGAAGAAAACGAACTCCTCACCCTGATGCGCCACATGAACTGGATGGCCCGCAAAATCCGCATCCGCGAGGCGGAGCTGGCAAGCCGGGTTGCCGAACGCACCCAGGCCCTGGAAATTGCCTACCATCAGCTTGAAAAGGCGCGGGATGCTGCGGAGGCCGCCAGTCGGGCCAAAGACAGCTTCCTTGCCACCATGAGCCATGAGATCCGCACCCCCCTTAACGCCATTTCCGGCATGTGCGCCGTGCTGCTCAGCTCTTCCCTCAGCGCCTCCCAGTCCGAACAACTCCGGGTCATCCAGACCGCCAGCCAGGCCCTTCTCGACCAGATGAACGCCACCCTGGATTTTTCCCGTATCCACGCGGGTCAACTTCCCCTGAACCCCGCTCCCTTCCGGGTACGGGAAATGGTTGAGGAAGTATCGGCCATCTTTGCTGCGGAGGCCGGAAAAAAAGGCCTTGAGCTCATTGCGGATGTGGCTTCCGAAGTTCCCGTCAGCGTTTCAGGGGATGGACAGCGTCTCCGCCAGGTACTCATCAACCTCATGGGCAATGCCCTGAAATTCACAGAGTCCGGAGAAATCTGCCTCAGCGTGAACGCCAGAGAGGAAAGGCTTACCTTCCGGATTGAGGACACGGGCATCGGCATTCCGGAAAAAGCCCAGGTCAGTATTTTCCTGCCCTTTACCCAGGCCGACGGCTCCATCACCCGCCAGTACGGAGGCGCGGGCCTGGGCCTTGCCATCTGCAAAGGCATTGTGGAACAGATGGGAGGCCGCATCCGCCTTGAAAGTGAAGAAGGCCGGGGCAGCGCCTTTTCCTTCTCCCTGCCCCTGCCCGCCCTGCCCCAATGCGAAAATCGCCCGCAGATCCCGGAGAACCTGAAGCGCCTGCACTGCCTTGTGGTGGAGGACCACCCCATCACAAGGCGGGTTCTCGGCCGCTATCTCAGTGATTTCGGATTTTCCGCAGACTTTGCCCACACCGGATCCGACCTGCGCAAGGCCCTGGATCATGGCCCCATACCGGATCTCATTCTCCTTGACAGCCACCTCAAAGACGCAGACGGCAAGGACAGAGACGGGCTGGCCCTGTGCCGGGAGCTTGCGGAAAAACCCGACCTCCCCCCCGTCATTCTCATGGGCGGATGGCCGGGAGAGGAAGGTCTTGCCCTGGCCACACCAGGATGCCTTGCCTTCCTCGCCAAACCCTTAAGGCCTTCCACCCTCTTTGACACCATCATGGAGATCTTTGGCTCTGACATCCGCATCCGCCCCTGCGCGCCCCCTCCTTTTGCACCCAATCTCAAAGGGCTGAAGGTTCTTCTGGTGGAAGACAACAGTGTGAACCGCCTGGTGGCCGAAGAACTGCTGTTGCCCGCAGGCATTCAGATAAAAAGTGCTGTCAGTGGCAAGGAGGCCCTGACCCTGCTCCGGCGGGAGGCTGTGGATGTGGTACTCATGGATGTGCGCATGCAGGGCATGGATGGCCGGGAAACCACCCGGAAGATCCGCAGCATTTCCGGCCTCGAAAGCCTGCCCATCATCGCCCTTACGGCGGACGCAGGGCCCGCGGAGGAAGCCCTCTCCCTGAAGGCGGGTATGGACGCCCATCTTACCAAACCCCTCCAGGGAGAAGCCCTTTTTGCCATACTGGAAAGGTTCCGGCCCCAAGGAGCCCCTTTTTCCGAAACTCCCCCGACGCCTCCCCCCTCCCTTGATACCCGCAAGACCATAGGCCGATTCCTTGGCAATGAAAGTCTTTATCAAAGGGTATTGGAAGAATTTGCCCGAAACCAGGCGGATTTTCCCGGACAGATTCTCAAGGCTCTGGAAAAAGGGGACAAGGCCCGCGCCCGTCTTCTTGCCCACACCCTCAAGGGCACGGCCGCCAATATCGGCGCCCAGGCCCTTTCCCTTTACGCCGCAGAACTGGAAAGCCGCATCCTTCAAAACCAGGGGCCAAGCAACATACACATGGCCCTGGACTCTGCCCGCCAGGCGCTGGAAGAGGTACTGGCCCAGATCCGGAAATCCCAGCCCCCGGAGGCCAGCCTCCGCCCAGGCCATGCCTTGTCTTCTGATCTTTTTGCCTCTGCGCTCTCGGAGCTTGATGCCCTTTTTGCAGGCAACCGCATGAACGCCAAGGCCAAAACCGCAGAACTGGAAAGCAGTTTTGCCGCCTGCAACCGGGTCCGGGAATTCCGTCGCCTCATGGATGCGGCGGAGCGTTACGACTTTCAGAACGCCAGAAAAATTCTTGCCCAAATCCGCGCCGATCTTCTGGGCGGTCTGGATTCCACCCCCGAGGGAGCCCTTACATGAATGCAGATTCTCTCCAACCCGCAACCCTGCTCATTGTGGATGACACCCCTGCCAACATTGACATCCTCGGCAACCTCCTCATGGACAGCTACGCCATTCAGGTGGCCACCAGCGGAGCCCAGGCCCTGGAGATTATCCGCAACTCAGAAACCCGGCCCGATCTCATCCTTCTTGATGTCATGATGCCCGGCATGGACGGCTTTTCCGTGTGCAGGGAACTGAAGGCCGATGAAGAAACCCGCCGCATTCCCGTAATTTTTGTCACCGCCAAAACCGATACCGCAGATGAGGCCGAAGGGCTGGCCTTAGGGGCTGTGGATTACATCCGCAAACCCATCGCCCCGGCCATCACCCGCAGGCGGGTGGACAACCATGTGGCCCTGAAACGCTACCAGGACCACATCATTGCCCGCCACCGGGCCCGGTGTCAGACCATGGCGGAAGCCCTCAAAACGGAAAGCGAAAACCGCCTGCGCCAGGAAAGCTATTTCCGTCAGCTTTTCGCCCATGCACCCCAGGCCATCTTTCTCGTCAACCCCGAAGGCCGGGTCATGGAAGCCAATCCCGGCGTGGAGCGCATTCTGGGCTATGCTGCAAAAAGCCTTGCGGGAAAATCCCTTTCTGAGCTGGAAACGGAAGAAAGCCCGGAAAACCGGGATCTTCTCTCCCGCATCCTGAAAGGGGAAACCGTTCACTGCGAGACCTGCACCCGCCACGCAAAGGGCCATCCCGTGCCCGTTTCCCTTGTGGGCTATCCCGTTGAGAGTACGTCGGAAAACTCGGACATCTTTCTTGTGCTGGAAGATATTTCCAGAAGAAAACGACTGGAGGCGGATCTCCGCCATCAGGCCTCCCATGATGCCCTCACGGGTCTTGCCAACAGAAACCTTTTTGCAAGCCGTCTCAACACCCTTCTTGAAGATCCGCAGCGCAGGATAAAAAGCGCCGTCCTTTTTGTGGACCTTGACCGCTTCAAGGCCGTGAACGACACCCTGGGGCATTCCGCAGGGGACCATCTGCTCTGCGAGATGGCCCGACGCTTCCGGGATCATGTGCGGCCCTGGGATCTTGTGGCCCGCATGGGCGGGGATGAGTTCGCCCTTCTTGTGGAATCCGTCCATCATCTTCAGGAAGTGCAGGATATCACCCGTCGCATCCTGGATGCCGCAGCCAGGCCCTTTGAGGTGGAAGGCAGGAGCGTGCACATCGGAGCCAGCATCGGCATTGTCCATCCCTTGTGCGGATGTGAGGACGCGGAATCCGTCATGCGGGATGCAGACCTTGCCATGTACAGGGCCAAGGCCGCAGGCAAGGGACGCTTTGAGGTCTTTCACAAGGAATTTCACAAGAGTGCCGTCAGCGCCATGGAAATGGAAAGTGCCCTCCGTAAAGGGCTTCATGAAAGGGCCTTTCCCGTCTGGTTCCAGCCCATTGTGGATCTGAATACGGGAAACACTGCGGGCTATGAAGCCCTGGTACGCTGGCGACAGCCCGATGGCTCCATGGTTTCTCCCGCAGACTTCATTCCCCTTGCCGAAGAAACGGGGCTTATTGTTCCCCTGGGCCAGCAGGTTCTGGAAAAAGCCCTGAAAACCGCCGCCGCCTGGCCCTCTGAGGATAAACAACCCTACCTTGCGGTGAACGTCTCCGCCCGGCAGTTTGAGGAAGCCGATTTTGCAAAGGTTGTGGAGAGTTGCCTGAAAAAAAGTGGTTTTGATGCAAAAAGACTCCACATCGAAATCACAGAAAGCCTCCTCTTCTCCCAGTCGGAAACAGCCATGACCACCCTGGATCGATTGCGCGGACTGGGCGTTTCCATTGTCATCGACGATTTTGGCACAGGGTATGCCAACCTCGCCTGGCTCCGGAAATTTTCCGTGCAGCAGATCAAGATTGATCGCAGCTTTGTGGCGGGCCTTCCCCACAGACCTGAATGCATGGAGATTGTCCGCAGCGTGATGGAACTTTCCTTCCGCATGGGCTTTTCTGTGGTGGCCGAAGGCATTGAAACCCAAGGTCAGAAGGAAATTCTCAAAAGTTTCACCTGCCCCCTGGGCCAGGGCTTTCTCTTTTCCCGCCCCCTGCCCGCAGAAACCCTTTTTACGAAAACCTGAAGACTTAAAAGCCTCACCCAGCAAAACCGAAAAGGGTATCCCGGACCTGCCCGCCCTCTCAGTAAAAGATACGTTGACACGCCTTCCGGACTCGGTTAAGCGAAATGACATGAACGTCATTTCTTCCGATAAAGCCAGCACACGGCAGAACATCCTGGATGCGGCGGTGCGTATCTTCAGGGAAAAGGGTTTCCAGAAAGCCCGGGTCTCGGACATTGTCTCCGCAGCGGGCCTCGCCCAGGGAACCTTTTACCTCTATTTCAAATCCAAGGAAGAAATCGCAAGGGAAATCTGCCGTTCCTTCATGGAAGGCCTCACCCACATCTTTGATTCCGATGAGGATGTCTTTACCAGCCGAACCCTGGAAGAACTGCGCCTGCGCCTCCGCAGAATGCTGGTGGAAGCCCTTTCCATCCTTCAGGCGGATGCCGAGGCAGCGGAAATTGTTCTGCGGGAGGGCATCGGCCATGGCGGGCTCTTCAAAGAGCTTTACGAGGACCTCATCTTCGGTTTCATCAAACTTCTGCGCCACAGACTGGAAAACGGGCATTCCCGTGGCCTTCTCCACGTACAGGATCCCGAAACAACGGCGGTCTTCATCGTAAGCCTGGTGGAGCGCAGCTTCTTTTTCTTCATGGTCATGCGCGGCACCCTGGATGTGGAAAAAATTGCAGAAGAGATGAGCCACTTCATGCTGAACGGCCTTACGCGAAAAGAAAATGAGGGGAAGCATTCGGATACCCTACAGTCTTTCTAGAAAATAAGGATAGCTGCCCCATGAAAAACATCAGTATCGCTAAAAAACTCATTTCAGCCTTTATCTGTGTAACCCTCATCACCCTCCTCGTAGGATCCATGGGCCTGTACGGATCCCAAAGCGGCAGAGAATCCATCAGCGGCATGGGCCAGGTCACCCTTCCCGTCATCGACCATATGCTTACCATCAATACCCTTGTCGAGAGTTTCCATGCCAGTATGCGAAGCCTTGCCACACCCGGCCTTTCCCGGGAAAACCGCCAGCATCACTACGCCCATATCGAAGAGGCCCGGAAACAGTTTGCCGGAGCCGTCAAAGAACTGGATAGTCTGCTGCATGATCCGGATCAGAAAAAGATTTTCAGGGATTTCAATGCTGCCATTATGGAATGGCGGGACAGCAACAACAGGATCATTGACTTAAGCCGCCAAGTGGATGCTCTCACCCAGAGCTATGACGGAAGCGCCATCGCCCGAAAACTGTCCTATCCCCAGGCTATGGCAGAAACAGATGCCCATATCTATCGGGCAGCTCTCCACTTCAAAACGCAGATTCAGGAATGGAAAAATATTCTCATCCGGGGCCAAAACCCTCAAGATCATGAGCGTTATCTGAAAGCTTTCCAGCATGAAGCCGACAATGTCCAAAAACTTCTCTCCGAAGCCCACATGCTGATGGAGGCTTTGGGGTTTGACACCCAGAACATCAAAAATCTTCTTTCCAGCCACCTCGCACTGGGAGAAACCTACAAAGCAAGCCTTCGGAAGCGGACCCCAGCCGAAAGCGCAGCCTTTACGCAAGAGCTGGATAACGATGTCAGGGGTATGGATCGTGCCGCCAGTGCGGGAATGGATGCCCTGATCCGTGACATCGATGAACGCATTGAGGCAATGAACGAACTGCATCACTCCATGCAGGAAGAAATGGCGGGGAGGGGGGCGCAGGCCCAGAAAAAAGTTCTGGACCATATTCATCAGCTGGTGGATATCAGCCGCAAACATGCCCGGACGGATGTAGAAACATCCATCTCCAGAGCCAGAACCCTGGAAACCCTCAGCCTTGCAGCGACCTTCACCGGTGTCCTTCTGGCCCTGGTTCTGGGAGGGCTGATCACCCGCAGCATCACCCGCCCCCTCAGTGAAACCGGAAGTCTTTTCAGGGCCATTGCCGCAGGAGACATGACATGCAGCGTATCTTCCGGGCTTCTTGCCAGAAAAGACGAGCTGGGAATCATGGCGGGCCAGATCAATGCCATGCTGGCCTCGCTGAAGGAGACCTTCTCCACCATGAACAACGGCGCCAGTACCCTGGCCTCTTCTGCCACCGAACTTGCCGCCATATCCGAACAAACCCTTCAGGGAGCCGAAGAATCCAGCACCCGCGCAGAAACCGTTGCTGCGGCAGCGGAAGAAATGGCCGTTTCCGCAAAGGCCATGGCGGAAAAAATGGTGCAGTCCTCCCAAAGCCTTGGCTCTGTTGCCTCCGCCATGGAAGAGATGGGCAGCACCATCGCAGAAATTGCGGCCAATACGGCCAAGGCCAATACCAGCACGGAAAAATCCGTCCGGGAAACCGAAGGTTTTGCCGTCATCATGGATGAACTGGGGAAAGCGGCAAGGGAGATCGGCCGGGTGACAGAGGCCATCAGTGAAATCTCCGAACAGACCAACCTTCTCGCCCTGAATGCCACCATTGAAGCCGCCCGTGCCGGAGAAGCGGGCAAGGGCTTTGCCGTGGTGGCAGGAGAAATCAAAGCCCTGGCCCAACAGACCGCTGCAGCCACAGGGGACATCCGCAGCCGCATTGAGGGAATACAGCAGGTTTCCGGAAAAGCCCTTGCGGATGTGCAGGGCATTGTCAAAAGCATCCGGGGGGTGAATGACATTGTGGCAGGCATCGCAACGGCCACAGAAGAACAATCCGCCGCCATCCGGGAAGTGAACACCAGCATTTCCAGAGCCTCGGACATGGTTCGTGAGGCGGATACCCAGAGCACGGAAATGACCTCCGTATCCGATGAAATCGCAAGGGATATGGCTTCTGTGAGTGCTGCGGCTGGCCAGGTGAAAAACGCCAGTACCCAGGTGCAGGCAACTGTGAAAGAACTTTCCGTACTTTCAGAGGAAATCCGCACCATGATGCGCCGCTTCAAAGTTTAGACCATTTCCATACCGTTTTATGAACATCGTGGTTGTTTATTGCTTTCTGCCCTCATCCCGGCCCTTCTCCCAGTGGGAGAAGGGAGAAAACAACCATTCTCAAGGCCCCCCCTCCCTCTGGGCTGGGCTTTACCCATAATTTTTATCTAGCCTGTTGAGTTGCAAAAATGTAGTTTTGAGGGTGTCCAAATGCTCTTTTTCCAGATAGGCATCTGGAGTACAGATTCAAAAACCCCTTTACAGTTCGGAATAAAAACCCTAATGTGACTGACGAGTCAGTCAAGAGGGTCGGGGAGACCCGAAAAAGCTCTTTCCCCACGGCCCACAAATGACTGAAGAGTCATTCAAAACCTGATCCCCAAAAAGGACCGTCCATGCCCGACTCCAGACGCGCCGCCATCCTTCTTTCCTTCGCCCGAAGGCCCAGGCTGCTTTTTCCCCTGCTTTTCTTCGCAACCCTGTTTCTGGCCTTCGGGGCAAAACAGCTTTCCATCCAGAACGACATCATGTTCATGCTGCCGGACAGCAATGCGGAAAAACTCTTTTTCCTGGAAACCCAGGAAAAATTCGGCTCCGGTTCAGGCATTGCCATTGCCATCTCTTCAGAAAAAGGCATCTACGACCCCCTTCTTCTGGAAAAAATCAAAAAAGCCGGAGACCGCATCCGAAACGCCAACCAGACCATTCCCGCACGCATTCTGCAAAAGAACTTTTCCCTTGGGCCTTCCGAGGCCCTGCTCATCACCGCCCTTTTACAGAACCACATGCGCATGGAAGGCCCGGACGTTCTCCCGGAAACAAGCCTCTTCACAGAAAGTGAAGTTCTGGAGGAAGCCCTTTCCGAAGCCCTGCCCCCGGCCCTTTACGGAGAAGATCAGGAGACCCTCATCCAGGCCACAGTGGAACACCTCTCCCGCATGGTCGCCGCCCTGCCCCATCCCGGAGCCGCACTCATGGGTGTCATCAGCCAGCCCACGGACAGCCGGGGGTTTAACCGGGGCGTATGGGTGGATACGGTCTCCTCCCTCATGGAAAGTGATACCGTGTGGCCGGAGTTCGCCTTTCCCGAAGATCTGGAAGAATTTTTCCTTTCAAGGGGGTTTTCCGAAAAAAATGAGGCCCGAACCCTAAGCCGCATCCTCCTTGAAAGGGGAAAACTCTCCCCCCAAGCCCTGCACGAACTTCTCCACAAGGAAGAAGAAAGCCTCATGCGATCCGGGCTTTCCAAAATCTTTCTTTCCCGCCTTCAGGAAAAAAGCCTCCGGGATGCGGATCTTCTTTCTGAGCTTTCCGGTCTTCTCCAGCAAAGCCCCAAGCAGATCCGGACGGGCAGGATTTTTACAGAAGGAGAAAGCAGCCTTGAAGATCTTAAAACCCGGCTCCATGCCTGGTCCCTCTTTGAAGGGGGCCTGTACAGCAAAGAGGAGCGGAGCGCCCTCATCCTGATCCGCACGGCTCCCAATCTCACCAAGGCCCACAAGGCCCTGCTTCTTTCCGAGGTGCGGCAAATCCTTGATGAGGTATTCGGGGACTCCCCCTACCACCCTGCCCTTGCCGGAGAACCGGTGGTGGATGATGCCATCGGTGAGTCCATGGAAAATGACATCCAGAGGCTTTTTCCCTTTGTCACCCTGGTGGTCATGGCCTGCCTTTTTCTCATGTTCCGCAACCTTTCCGGTGTGCTCTATCCCATGCTCACGGTGCTGCTCTCCCTTGTCTGGTGTTTCGGTATCATGGGCTATGCGGGAGTGCCGGTATCCCTTGTCTCCTCGGCCCTGCCCGTTCTGCTGGTGGCCGTGGGTACGGCCTACGCCATCCACCTGACCCATGCCCTTCAGGAAAAGACACCCCCTGCTGCGGACAGAAACGAAAGGATAAAAATCGCAGGCCGCGTCCTCAGCCTCACCGGCGGCGGGGTGCTCATGGCAGGACTGACCACCTTTGCGGGCTTTATCTCCCTTGCCAGCAACAGCATCGTGCCTTTGCGGGATTTCGGGATTTTCATCGGCCTTGGGGTGATCTTTGCCCTTGGCATCGCCATGGTGCTGACTCCGGCCCTTTTCATCCGCTTCGGGTTCCGGGAAAAAAGCCTCCCCCCAATCACTCCGGCGGAAAAAAGCCCCTTTATCACCCGCATCTGCCTTTTCTGCTGCAAAAAACCCAAAACCGTCACCGCCCTCTACCTGGGTCTCTTCTGCCTTTCCATGGCAGGTTTTTCCCTTCTCCGGGTGGAAATGAACAACATCACCTTTTTCAGGGAAGAGGCCCCCATCCGCAAAGACGATACCTTCATCAACAAACATTTTGCAGGAACCACCGGGCTTTCCGTGGTTTTCTCCGGAAAAAATCCGGGAGACGCCCTGGACCCGGATCTTCTCCGCTTTCAGGAAGCCCTCGGCCGCCATCTCACGGCAAGCCACCCTGAAATCGGAAAAATCGTAAGTGTCGCAGATTTCATCCGGAAAATGAATCAGGCTTTTTTTGACAATGATCCTGCCCGCTACAGGCTGCCCACGCTGGAAGAACTCTCCGGAGAACAGAGTGAAACGGCCCTGAAGGCCCAGTATGAGGCCTACATGGACAAGTATCAGCGCAAAGACACAAAATCCTTTCTGGATCCTGAAAAAAAGGAAGGACTGCTCAGCATCCAGCTTCGAACCGGCGCAAGCTCGAAGGTGGAAGAGGTGGCCCGGACTGTACGCGCCTTCCTGAACGGCCCGGAAGGCCAGATCCTGAAAGATAAAGGCATAGGGGCAAGGCTCACCGGCGCAGGACTTCTTTACATCGAGGCCAACCAGCTCATCGTGAAAGGGCAGATCGGCTCCATCCTCATCTCCCTTGTTCTGGTTTTCCTTGTGGTCAGCCGCATCATGAAATCTTTTATTTACGGGCTTTTCAGCCTCATTCCCCTCACCTTCACCATCATGGGCATCTTCGGGTTCATGGGCTTTACCGCCATTCCCCTGGATGTGGCCACGGCCATCACCGCCTGTGTGGCCATCGGCATCGGCATTGATTACGGCATCCATTATCTGGTGCACTACCGCGATGCCCGCAACCGGGGACGGAGCCACACGGAGGCCATAAAAGAAACGGCAGCGGGTACGGGAAAGGCTATTTTCTTCAATGCCGCAGCCGTCACAGCGGGCTTTCTTGTGCTTCTCGCATCGGCCTTCATTCCCCTTGTCCATCTGGGGCTGCTCATCTCCCTCACCATGGTCTGTTCAGCCCTGGCCGCTGTCACCCTTCTTCCCGCAGTGCTGACCCTTACTGCGGCAAAGCTTCACCCGGCTCACACCATCACCGGGGAGGCCGGAAAGCTCTCCGTCAGCAGCTCCAGCCAAGACCCCCTTACCCTGGATTCAGGAGGACATTCCCATGCGGCATAAACCCCTTTTTTGGATGCTCATCGCCCTTCTCAGCCTTTCCGGTCCCGCCCTGGCGGAGCTTGGCCCCTTCAACCCGGCCACGGCCAGAGAAGAGGGTGAGAGCCTCGCGGAAACGGTGAAGCATTTCAACAGACCGGCAAAGGATCTTTCCACCCGGGGCATCATGGTGCTTCTGGCAGGAGACAAAATCACCGACACCCGGCAGGTGGCCATGCGCCAGAAAACCGAAGGGGAGGTCAGCCTCCATGCCCTGCGTTTTCTCGATTCCATCAAGCGTGGAGTCACCTTTCTCACCATCGAAAATCAAGACCGGGACAACGATCAGTACCTCTACATCCCGGCCCTGGGCAGGGCAAGAAAGGTGGCCCTAAGCGACAAACAGAACGCCTTTGAGGATACGGATTTTTCCTTTGAGGATCTGGGAGGCCGGAAAATAAGCGATTATGTGCATGAGCGAAAAACCGATGCCGCCTTTTCCGGAAGGGACTGCTTCCGGGTGGAGTCCCTTGCAAAAGAGAGTTCCGCCAAATACCCAAAGCAGCTGAGCTGGATCGACAAGGAGAACTTCGTCCCCCTTCAGGTGCGGTTTTTCGGCAGGGACGGCAGCCTGGAACGGGTGATTGTGGCGGGCGATGTCCGGAAAATCCAGAACATCCACATCCCCTTCAAGGTCGTGGCCAAGGATCTGAAAGCCAGACACACAACGGAAATCACCCTCACCGATGCCCTGGTGGATACGGGCCTTGACGGTTTGAGCTTCAACAGGGATCAGATGGGAGAAACCTGGCGATGACATTCTTTTTCCGGAAAAAATTTTCTTTTCCCGCTGAAAGGCCTGCTTTTGCAGGAAGGTCTCCTTTTTTTAAATGGCCCCTTTTCCTCATGCTGGCCCTCCTCCTTTCTCCTTTCTGCCTTCAGGCCCAGGATCTGGATGGGGATCTGGACGGAGACCTGGATTTCTCGGATCTTCTTGGCAGCCAAAGCCAAATGATCCCGAGCCCGCAGCCAGAATCCACCTCGCCCGGCAACTGGATCTTTGAGGGTGAAATCCGGCCCTCCGTCTGGTATCCCATGAAGTCTCCCCATGACCTCAAAACCACAAACCGCATGGATCTCTTTGTTGAAAAACAGCACAGGAACACCACCTTCGCAGTGCGAGCACGGGCGGATTACCAGAATATAAACGATGACGAAGGGACAGAGGCCGATATCCGGGAGCTTTACCTCACCCAGAGGTGGCAGGCCGGACGCACCCATGTTTCCTTGAGTGCGGGCAGAAAAATTCTCTACTGGGGAAAGGGGGATGAAATCCGTCCCATGGACCGCATCAACCCCGAAGACATGACAAGTTTTCTCTATTATGACAAAAACGACAGAAAAACAGGCATTCCAGGCCTTTTCCTCAACACGGTCATGCCCCAGGGCCTGCGGGTGGAAGCCTTCTGGTCTCCGGTCTTTGTGGGCTCCTCGCTTCCGGAACCGGACAGCTATTTCAGCCCTTCCCGCATGGAAGCGTTCCGCAAAGCCGGAGGTCTCATCCGGAATGCAGACGAAGACTGGCAATGGGAAGCCGACGCCTCCCTCGGGCTCAGAGTCGCCTTTCCCCTGCGCCACGCCGATCTCTCTCTTTATGCATGGAAGGGAAAGGATCCCATGCCCACGCTGAAGGTTTCCCGCGTGATCCGCGAGATCCCCCTGCCCACCCCGCCCTATGTGATGGATATTCCGCCCACGCCTACCGAACTTTCCTATTTTCACAGCAACGCCCTTGTCTTTGGCACAGATCTGGAGCTTACCGCAGGGTCCTTTGTGTTCCGGGCCGAAGGCGCCTGGCAGGCCGAAGGCCATCATGAACGGGTAAATTTTGAAAAAAATCCATCACTTCTCAACCGATTCACGAATGGCCTTGCGGAAAAACAGAAGGGAGAATTTCTCATCGGCATGGATCGAAACGACCTTTTCGTCCGTAATCTCTTCGTCAACGTCCAGTACATGGCTGTTCTCATCCATGACCACGAGGAGGCCCTGGAAGCGGACGCCTTCACCCAGGGTTTCAGCTTCACCCTGAAATATTCACTCCTGGATTCCCGCATCAGCGGCATGTGGCGGGTCTTCACCTGGCTGAATTCCCAGGATCGCCAGCACCAGATCGAGCTTTCCTGGAAACCTGCGCGGAACACCCTTTTCACCCTGGGTGCCTTCTTCTATGACGGCGGCACGGAAAAGGATCTTTTCGGACAGTTCAGGGAGAAAGACTTCTCTTTTTTAAGGGTCGGTGTTCTCTTCTGAAAACATCTGAATAATCTTAAAAAAAAGTGCCTTTATCCTCTTTTTTAAAATCATATCGATTTTTTCTGAATTTTAGTTCATATCCAGGATCGACGCACTTTTCCGCCATCATTTCCACCCCTTGCCCTGCCTGAGAAAAAGAAGACGCCCTTGACCCCCACCCCACCCTCCGGTATCCCTGCCATCAGATCAGGGCCTCGGAGCATGGAGGCTCTGATGCTTCCGGCACACAAGGCAGAGTCCTCTGCCTGAACCTTAAAAAAACACAGCAGACTTGGACTGGAGGACCTGGAGTGGTAGGTCTTCCAGGCCTTCGCCAGACCATTTCATTTCGGGACACCCCCACAATCAGGAGGAAAAAATGCCCCTTAATTTCATCCAGGAGTACAGATCCAGACTGACCACAGCAGAAAACGCCGTCAAGGTGGTAAAGTCCGGGGATCATGTTTTCTACGGAGAATTTGTCCTTTTCCCCCGCAGCCTGGACGCGGCCCTGGCCAACCGGATTGAAGAACTGAAGAATGTAGAAATCCGGGGCGTCTGCTTCACCCAGTTTCCCAAGGTCGTTGAAAAAGACCCCTTAAGAAAGCACGTCATCGCCTCGGACTACCATTTCAGCGGCATCTCCCGCAGGCTCCATGACAAGAATCTCTGCAACTATGTGCCCATCACCTACCACCAGTCTCCAAGATTCATCCGCAAATACATTGAGCCGGATGTGGCCTTCATCACCACGGCTCCCATGGACAAAAACGGCTATCTCAACTACGGCCTTGCCAACTCCGTCACCGGGGCCAACCTGAGCAAGGCCAAAAAGATCATCGTTGAGATCAACGAGAACGTCCCTTACTGCCTGGGCGGCAACTTTGAATCCATCCATGTTTCCAAGGTGGATTTCATTGTGGAGGGAAGCAATTTTCCCCTCATTGAAGTGCCCCCCGTCCCGCCCAAGGAGGTGGATCGTCAGATTGCGGGCCATATCCTGAAAGAAATCGAGGACGGCGCCACCCTGCAGCTCGGCATCGGCGGTCTACCCAATCTCATCGGCCAGCTCATCGCAGAAAGCGATCTCAAAGACATCGGCATCCATACGGAAATGCTGGTGGACTCCTGCGTGGATCTCTACGAATCCGGCCGGGTAACGGGAAGAAACAAGAACATCGACCATTTCAAAATGGCCTACACCTTTGCCATGGGCACCAAAAAACTCTACGATTTCCTGCACCTGAATCCCGGATGCGCCTCCTATCCGGTGAACTACGTCAATGATCCGAGGATTGTGGCCTTAAACCCCAAGGTTATGGCCATCAACAACGCCGTGGAAGTGGATCTCTTTTCCCAGGTCTGCTCCGAGTCTTCGGGCTACAGGCAGATTTCCGGCACAGGCGGACAGTTCGACTTCATCTTCGGAGCCTTCAACTCCAAGGGTGGCAAGGGCATCATCGCCCTCACCTCCACCTACACGGACAAGGACGGCACCCTTAAGTCGCGGATTGTTCCCACCCTGCAACCCGGTGCCATTGTCACCGTTCCGAGATCCATCACCCACTATGTGGCCACGGAATACGGCATCGCCATGCTCAAGGGAAAATCCACCTGGCAGCGGGCCGAAGCCCTCATCAACCTCGCCCACCCCGATCTCAGGGAAGAACTCATCCGGGAAGCCGATAAAATGCATATCTGGGTGAAAAGCAACAAGTACGACGCTTAAAAATTCTTCCGCCGTAAAAAGAGGGGGATAGGAAGGGATTTTTTTAAGATCAGGCGGGGTGGCTTTCACAGCCATCCCGCCCTTTGCATGGAAAAAGACGGCAAGGTGCAGGAAAAAAACTGCGTTCGTCTGCCCCTCAAGAATAAAGAAGGCCCACCGGAAAATCCTTAACGCAAAACCCGCCGCTTCGCAGCGGACGGGTCAGCCCCTGTTCCGCAAACACAACGCACGTTCACATCATACGGCCTCAGATGGCATCCGTAACCGCATCAATAATGGCATTCAGAGTGGCGCTCGGCCGCATGGCAGCAGCCGTTCTTGCCTTATCCGGATGGAAATAGCCGCCGATGTCCACAGGCCTGCCCTGGGCCGCCTTCAGTTCAGCAACAATCTTTTCCTCGTTCGCCAGAAGATCCCTGGCAACACCCGCAAAACGTCCTGCCAGCGCCGCATCTTCTTTCTGAGCCGCAAGGCTTTCAGCCCAGTAGAGGGCCAGATAGAAATGGCTTCCCCGTGTGTCCAGCTCGCCCACCTTGCGGGAGGGAGACTTGCCCTTTTCAAGGAATTTTCCAATGGCCTGATCCAGGGTTTCGGCAATGAGACGGGCCTTTTCGCTGCCGGAAGTGCGGGCAATATGCTCAAAGGCAGGCACCAGGGCGCAGAACTCCCCTAAAGAATCCCAGCGCAGATGCCCTTCCCGGAGAAACTGCTCCACATGCTTGGGCGCAGATCCGCCGGCACCCGTTTCAAAAAGCCCGCCGCCCTGCATCAGCGGAACGATGGAGAGCATTTTCGCGCTGGTGCCGATTTCAAGGATGGGGAAAAGATCCGTGAGATAATCCCTCAGCACATTGCCGGTAACGGAAATGGTATCCTCCCCTTTGCGGATGCGCTCCAGACTGAAACCCATGGCCGCCACAGGACTCAAAATGCGGATATCCAGCCCCGTGGTATCGTGATCTGAAAGATATTTTTTCACTTTGGCCATCAGTTCCCGGTCATGGGCGCGGTTTTCATCCAGCCAGAAAACCGCCGGGGTTCCGGCTGCACGGGCGCGGGTCACGGCCAGTTTCACCCAGTCCTGGATCGGCGCGTCCTTGGTCTGGCAGCTGCGGAAAATATCGCCCGTTTCCACCGTCTGCTCCAGCAGGATAGCCCCGTCTTCGGCCACAAGACGGATACTGCCCGGCCCCGGCGCGATAAAGGTCTTGTCGTGGGAGCCGTATTCCTCGGCCTTCTGGGCCATCAGCCCCACGTTGGCCACTGTCCCCATGGTGGCCGGATCAAAGGCCCCGTTCTTCTGGCAGTCTTCCACCACCTTCTGATAAATGGTGGCATAGCAGCGGTCCGGAATGGCGGCAATGGTATCATGGAGTTCATCATCCGCCCCCCACATGCGGCCGCCGTCCCGGATAAAGACCGGCATGGAGGCATCCACAATGATATTGTTGGGAACGTGAAGATTGGTAATCCCATGGCGGGAATCCACCATGGCAAGCCCGCAGCTCTTGTGGTAGCAGGCCGCGATATCGGCCTTGATGGCTTCCCTTTCCGCCTCGGGCAGTTTTTCCAGACGGGCTTCGATGTCGGCAAAGCCGTTGTTGACATTCGCCCCAAGGGATTTGAGCGTTTCAGCGTGCCGGGTCAGAACATCCTCATAATAAACGGCAACGCAGTGACCGAACATGACGGGATCCGAGATTTTCATCATGGTGGCTTTGAGGTGCAGGGAAAAAAGCAGCCCCTCTTCCCGGGCCGCAGCAATCTGGGCGGCAAAAAAGGCTCTCAGTCTCACGACGTTCATCACAGCCGTATCCACCACCTCTCCTGCCAGAAGGGAAAGCTCCTTTTTCAGCACCTGGGCCTGACCGTCCGCCCCCACAAATTCAATCCGTACCCGGCAGTCTTTGGGAAAGGTCATGGATTTTTCGCTGCCGTAGAAATCGCCCCCATCCATATGGGCCACCCGGGATCTGGACTCTGAGGGCCAGGGCTTCATCAGGCGGTGGGGGTTTTTCTGCCCGAAACGCTTCACCGCCGCCGGAGCCCTGCGGTCGGAGTTGCCCTCACGCAGCACCGGATTCACGGCACTGCCCAGAACTTTGGCGTACCGGGCCTGAATGTCTTTTTCCGCCTCCGTAACGGGCTGATCGGGATAATCGGGAAGGGCGTAGCCCTGGCCCTGCAACTCTGCAATGGCGTCTTTGAGCTGGGGAATGGAGGCGCTGATGTTGGGGAGTTTGATGATGTTGGCGTGGGGCTGCTGGCAGAGCTGGCCCAGTTCGGCCAGAGCATCGGACTGGCGCTGTTCAGGAGTCAGCCTCTCCGGAAAAGCGGCGATGATGCGGCCCGCAAGGGAAATATCCCTCTTTTCCATCACCACCCCGGACCAGCCCGTGTAGGCCTGAAGGATGGGAAGCAGGGAGTAGGTGGCCAGGGCCGGAGCTTCATCGACTTCCGTATAGATTATGGTATGGGTGCTCATCTTCCGCCTCGAATGATTTCAGGGTTATAGAAAGGCTTTTTGCCGTCATTGATGCGGAAAATGCATTACCACACCCCGCCCCGGATTGCAATTTCTTAGCCCCCGGATCACCCTGCGAACAGAAAAAAACGTATCCGCTTCCTGGATGCTTTCTTCTGCTTCATTACTACTGCCTCTTTGAAAAAGAATTCTTTCGCATTTCCCTTCTCTTCCGACTGGGGAGCAACTGCAACGGATTCGGGGCAAACAACAGCTTGAGCTACGACAAGACATCGCAACTTGCTATTCAGAATCAAATATTTCATTTTTTTTCTAAAATTTTTCATTATAATGCCGATACATCTATACAGCATTCTCATTGAGCTGACCTGCCAGATAAAAATCCCCATAAAAACGGGGAACAAAATTTTTTAAAATAATCAAGATTTGTTAATATTACGATAAAGTATTGAAAAAAGGAGATAATGCGATGATCACCTTGAATTCAACAGCAAATTTTAAGGTTACAGCTAAAACACCTGAAAACCTGAACTCCGTCAAACAATCACCAAATAACCAGCATACAAAAATTAAGCACATAACCGCCGCTGATAAGCAGGCAGAAGGTTATACCGTAACCCTTGGGCACATTGAAGAAGATACAGGGCCTCCCAAAATTTTTATTGATGGAGATACCCCCATAAAAGATCTTATCGGAAAACGTATTATGAATGTTCCTGAAATAGACGCAACCCCACGAATGAATGATTTAAGGACTCTATCAAAAATTTATTTGGGAGATAAATATGATTCTAGTTCCACTTATCCTAAGTTTCCAGGATTAAAGCAC
>NZ_JAVETM010000015.1:0-81224 GCF_034006065.1 Desulfobotulus sp.
GGCCCACATTGTGGAAGCCACACGGGATACGGCCCGCGAGCTGGGTATCCAGTGGGGCGGGGTGTACAAGGGCGGAGGCAACCACTGGGTGACCGGGGGCAACCAGGCCTTACGTTCCTTTGATCTCACCAACCCGTCTTCGGTGAACCCTTCCACGGGCAATGTGGTGAATTTTCCAGCCGACATCAGTGATGGCGGTTTTTCCTTGGGCTTTATCTCCGAATACCTGGGAAGAAGCATTCTTTCTGTGCAGCTTTCCGCCCTGGAAAAGGAGGGAAAGCTGAACATCCTTTCAAGGCCGTCCATTACCACCCTCAACAACCAGAAGGCGGTGATAGAGTCAGGCAGGGAGGTGCCTTACCAGACCGTGGAAGACGGAGAGGTGAAGGTGGAGTTTAAGAAAGCCGTGGTCCGGCTGGAAGTGCAACCCCATGTCATTGATGGCCGGACCCTGCGTCTTGAGATCAAGACCAGCAAGGACGAGCTGGACTGGAGCAATACGGTCAGCGGAAATCCCATCATCATCAAGAAAGAGGCCCAGACCCAGGTGGTGCTCTTTGACGGGCAGACCACGGTCATTGGCGGGCTGAACAAGGAAAAGGCCAATGAGGGGGTTTCCGGGGTACCCTTTTTAAGAAGCATTCCTGTTCTGGGGCATCTGTTCAGGGGCAGCAGTCGGCTCAATGAAACCGAGGAGCTGCTGATTTTCATCACACCGAGAATTCTGAAAAACGAGGCCACGGCGCAGCCGGATACGGCAAAAACGCCGGGTTAATGCTGTCTGGGCCGCACAGGGCGAGGAAGGGGATTCATGGCGTATTTTCATCTTCTGGAATTGGAGCAGGAACCCTTTTCCAACGCGCCGGATCCGGATTTTTTTTACCTTTCCGGACCCCACAGGGCGTGTTTGCAGCAGATTGAGCTGAGCTTAAGGCTTAAGCGCGGACTCAGCCTTGTCATCGGCGAGGTGGGGGCAGGCAAAACCACCCTCTGCCGCCACCTTTATGCGGCCTTTTCCAGGGATCCCCAGATTCAGATGGTTTTTGTGCCGGATCCTGCATTCCGGAATGTGGAAACCTTTTTAGCCCATGTGGCTGCGGGGCTTGGCATTGGATGCCCTGGGGACGAGGCCGCCCTTCGGGAGGCCATCTGCGCCTTCTTCTTAAAGGAAGCCGGAGAAAAGGGCCGCATTGTGGTGCTGCTGATGGATGAGGCCCAGAAGCTCAAAGCCGAAGTCACGGAAGTGCTGCGGGAGTTTTTAAACTTTGAAACCAACCGTGAGAAACTGGTGCAGATGGTGCTGGTGGGGCAGCCGGAGCTTTTGTCGGAAAACCGGCCTCCGGAAAACTTCATGGACAGGGTTCACCTCTGCCACCACCTGAGGCCCCTGGGGTTTCAGGATACCTGCGCGCTCATTGGTCACCGTTTGCGCATGGCCGGGCGCGAGGACGCAAGGCTTTTCAGTTTTGCAGCCCTTTTGGCCATTTACCGGAAAAGCGGGGGGCATCCGAGAAAAATCATTCACCTCTGTCACCACACCCTGCTTTTGCTCCTTGTGCAGAACCGTAAAAAAGCAGGCTGGCGCATGGTGGGCCAGGCCGCTGACCGCCTGCCCTCCGGCGTCCGGCCTGGTCTGCGGAAAAAGGAAGAGGGGAGCAGGGCTTTTATTTTTCTTCTCAGCCTGAATATCGTTCTGCTTGTGGGGCTGGGCCTCTGGATCTGGGGCGAGGGCGGAAGCAAGGCCGCACCTGTGGCTTCGTCCGCTGCGGCTCCGGCCCTTGCTTCCCTGCTGCCGGAGCGCTTTGCGCTGAGCGTGGCGGTGGAGGAAAAAAAGCCGGAAAATCCCCCCGAAGCTGTACTGAAGCCAAAGGCGCCGACGATTCTCGGTAGCCTGGTGGTGCGGCCCGGTGATGTGGCCACGGCCATGGTCTGGCGAATTTACGGGCTGGCAAACCGGGAGCAGATGGCCTTTGTGGCTGCGGCCAATGCGGATATTCAGGATCTGAACCGCATTCATCCGGGGGAGCGCCTGATCTTTCCGGCAAGGCCCCTGGCCCTGCGGCCCCGGTACCCCACCCTGGTGCTTTCTGAGTCCGGAGATCTGCACTCTGCCTGGAAACGCCTGAAAGCACTGGACCCTGTGCTGCCCGTCCGGATGGTTCCTGTCTGGCGGGAGGATCTGGGGTTGCGTTTTCGTCTGGTTCCCAATGCCTGTTTCCAGGATCCGCAGAGTCTCGAAGAATGGCGGGCGAAGGGAAGCGCTCTCAGGGATGGGGAAGGGGAGCCTTCTGTGCAGCCCTGGGAAGAGGGCCTTATATTCTATGCAGATCCGGAACTGACCTGTGGTCCTGAGAGGTAAGGGCAAACGATGGTGATCAAACGCAAACGTCTGGGCGAGATGCTGGTGGAAGAAAAGCTCATCTCCCCGGAACGTCTGGAAGAAATTCTGGAACCCCAGGGACGCTCCGGTCAGAAACTTGGGGAATATCTGGTGCGGGAAGGGCTGATACGGGAAGAGGACATGATCTCGGTTGTTTCCCGGCAGCTGGGTGTGCGGCGCTACCAGTCGGAGCTTTTTCCCGTGGACAGCAGCCTTGCGGACTATCTGCCCGTGAACCAGGTCATGAAGTACCAGGCCGTGCCCCTGGTGCGCAAGGGCTCGGTGCTGGTGATGGCCCTGCGGGATCCCACGGATATCTATGTGCTGGATGCCCTGGAAGTGTTCACCAACCTTGAAGTTGAGGCGGTGATCTGCACGGAGCAGGAGTTCAACCAGCTTGTGGCTGCGGTGTATGGCGCGAGTTCCGGGCTTGTGGGCGCTCTGGAGGAAATCCGGGAAAAGGTTGAGGCCGAAGACGCGGACAGCGGCATTGAAACTGCCCCTGTGACAAGGGATCTGGATGTCACCTCCCTTCAGGCCATGGCTGCGGATGCGCCCGTGGTGAAGCTTGTGAACACCCTTTTGTCCCAGGCTGTGCGGGAAAGGGCCAGTGACGTGCACATCAGCCCTGAAAAGGATCATGTGCAGGTGCGCTTTCGTGTGGATGGCAAGCTTTTTGAGGTGCCAGCCCCTCCCCAGCGGCTTTTTCTGCCCATGGTTTCCCGCATCAAGGTACTGGCCGGGCTGGATATTGCGGTTTCCCGTATTCCCCAGGACGGTCGCTTCACCATCCGCATGGGGCAGAAGGAAATCAATATCCGTGTTTCCACCCTGCCCACCATTTACGGTGAAAATATTGTCATGCGCATCCTGGACACCTCCGCCGGGGTGCAGTCTCTGGAAAACCTTGGCATGGACCCCCGCACCCAGGAAGCCATTCGTGGCGTCATCCGGAAACCCTATGGCATGATTCTCGCCGCAGGCCCCACGGGCAGTGGTAAAAGCACGAGCCTTTATGCCATGCTCAAGGAGATCAACCGACCGGATATCAACATTGTGACCCTGGAGGATCCTGTGGAGTTCCGTGTGGACAAGATCCGCCAGGTGCAGTTGAACAGAAAGGCGGGAATGACCTTTGCGAGCGGTCTTCGGTCTATCCTGCGTCAGGACCCGGATGTGGTCATGGTGGGCGAGATCCGGGACAGCGAAACCGCTTCCATTGCGGTGCAGGCCGGGCTTACGGGGCACAGGGTTTTCAGCACCGTGCATACCAACGACGCCGCAGGCGCCATCACGCGTTTTCTGGATATGGGAGTGGAGCCCTTTCTGGTGTCTTCGGTGATGCTGGCCACCATTGCCCAGCGTCTGGTGCGCCGCATCTGCCCGTACTGCGCGGAATTCTATCAGCCTGCGGCGGCTGTGCTGGAAAACTGGGGACTTCAGGATCATAAAGGCGGAACCTTCATGCGGGGTAAGGGCTGCCCCAACTGCATGCACACGGGGTATCTGGGCCGCGTGGGGATTTATGAGCTTCTCATCAATGATGAGGGCGTGCAGGAAATGATTCTGGAGAACCGTTCGGCCAAGGAAATCAGCAGAACCCTTCAGGAGGCGGGAAAGCTGAAAACCCTGAAGGAAGACGCGGTGGATAAGATTCTGGCGGGAAAGACCACCTTTGAGGAGGCCGCATCTGCGGTGATGGTGTGAAATGGCGCGGTACGCGTATAAGGCCCTTGATGAATCGGGCAGGAAACAGAAGGGAACCCTGGAGGCGGAAAGCCTTGAGGGCGCAGAGCGCATGCTCCTTGAAAGGGATCTGGTGCCCATGGAGGTCAAGGCTCTGACCGCTGCGGCGGGCAGGGGGGTGGGGCTGGGGCGTTTTGCGAGTGTGAAAGCCGAAGAGCTGATTCTGTTCACCAAGCAGTTTCGTACCCTGCTCCGGGCCGGGGTGGGCATTCTCCGGATTCTGGAAGTGCTGGAAAAACAGACGGAAAACACGAAACTGCGGTCTGTCCTTGCCGCCATGGGGCGGGACATCCGTGACGGAGCCGGTCTTTTTGAGGCCTTTCACAACCATCCGTCCGTGTTTTCTCCCCTTTACTGCAACATGATCCGTGCAGGGGAACAGAGCGGAAGTCTTCCTCAGGTGCTGGAGCGTCTCACCTATATCATTGAGCATGAACACAAGGTAAGATCCGACATCAAAAGCGCTTTGCAGTATCCCATCATTGTAAGTCTTTTTCTGGTGGTGGCTTTTTTTGTTCTTCTGACCTTTGTGATTCCGAAATTTGTCTCCATATTTGACAAGGTGGGAATTGACCTGCCCCTGCCCACAAAGATCGCCCTGAACCTCTATGCCTTTCTGGAGAATTTCTGGGTGCTTCTGCTTTTCGGGCTTGTGGGAGGCATTCTGGCTCTGGTTCTCTGGTTCCGCACACCCACGGGGCGTCTTCTGCGGGATCGCTTTCTTCTGGCCCTGCCCCTTTTCGGCAAGCTCTTTGCCAAGGCCGCCATGTCCCGTTTTGCCAGCATCTTTTCCATCCTTCAGGCCAGCGGCATTCCTGTGCTGGATACCTTAAAGATTCTCTCCGGTGCCATTGGCAATGCAGCCGTGGCCTACGAATTTGATCAGATCGGGGAAAAGCTCAGCGAGGGCAAGGGCATTGCCGGCCCCCTGAGCGAGGCCCGGTACTTTACACCCATGGTGGTGAATATGGTGGCCATTGGCGAGGAGTCCGGTAACCTCGAGGAAATGATGCAGGAGGTGGCCGTGCACTACGATGATGAGGTGGGCTATGCCACCAAAAGGCTTTCCGACGCCGTAGGGCCTCTGCTGACGGTGGGCCTTGCTGTGGTGGTGGGTTTTTTCGCGGCCGCCATTTTCCTGCCCATGTGGGACCTCACACAGATGGTGAAATGATGGAAAATACAAATATAAAAGGGGTCAGACCCCTTTTTAAAAAGAATAAAAAGGGGTCTGACCCCTTTTGTGGCCCCTTTTATGAAGGCGGCTTCACCATGATCGAGATCATTGCCGTGCTGGTGATTCTCGGGATACTGGCGGCGGTGGTGCTTCCCCGTCTCCAGGGTTCGGGGGAAAGGGAAGTGATCCAGCAGTATCATGAGGTGCGGAGCCGGTTGCGGTATGCCCAGTCAAGAGCCATGGCTGCGGGGGGAGGCTGGGGAGTTACCTTTTCAGGGAATGCCTACTGGATGCAGAACCCAGCCGGTACAAAAGTACCTTTTCCTGGCCTTTCTGAAGACAGTGTATCCGTTGCCCATGGTTTTGGTGCGGAACAGGTGGTGCGTTTCAGTGACAGGGGGATTCCTGTGGATGGCAGTGACAATGCCCTGGGGGCGGATCAGACCATTTCCATGGGAGGAAAAAGTCTCACCATCAATCGGATCACAGGGGCCATACAATGAAAAGAGAAGAAAGCGGTATCACCCTGCTTGAAATCATTGTCTGCCTTCTCATTGCAGCCATTGTGGGAACCCTTCTGGTGCAGATTACGGGACGGCCGCTTTTCATCAGTGCAGAGAATGTGGGAGCCGTGCAGTCAGGCAGCCATCTTTCTCAGGTAATGGAAACCATCACCTCGGATTACCGAAGACGTGCTGTCAACAATCTCGGCAATGAGTCTGCAAATTTTCTTTTGGATCTGAAAACGGCCATCGAAGCCAATGCAGGAAAAGAGGACTCCATTTACGGAGCTTATGATTATGCGGCAACCCGTTACTATGAAGTTGAAAGGAGCGGGGGCGATTTTGCGCTGAAAGAAACCAGCAGTACAGATGCCCGTATTCTGGAAGTGACCATCGGTTTCAGAGGCCAGCGCCTGACCACGCTTTTTACCCGATAACTCTGGAGGATAGCCATGCCGTTTTTCTCACGAAAAGGCCTTTGGCAGTATATGGGGCGGAGCAGGCAGGGCTTTACCCTGATTGAAGTGGTGGTTTCCCTTGTACTGCTGGGGATTCTGACCGCCGTGGCGGGCATGGGCATTGTAAGTGGTGTGCGGGCCTATTTGAGTGTGGAGGAAAACACGGAGATTGCCCAGAAAGCCCAGTTCGCTCTGATACGGATGTCAAGGGAGCTGATGGAGCTGACGGCGGTTTCAGCGGCGGAAGCCTCGCGGGTAGTGTTTACCAATCCTTCAGGGACATTCACCCTGGGATTTCATGATGGTGCTGTTCGCCTTGCCCAGGGAAGTGTGACGCTGGATACGGCAAGCCCTGTTCTTACGGATGGGGTTGCCGGGCTTGTTTTAACGTATGGAACCGTGGATGGGGATGGCAATCAGGGGGCGTGGACTCAGGGGAACAGTATTGAAGATCTGATTTACATGGATCTGCGTCTCGACATGGCGCGTTCGGGCAGTGCAGCCATCCGCTTTCCCACCCGCGTTCATATGCGCAACACCCGGAACTACGGCGGTGCGCCGCCGCCGACTTCAACACCTACGGTGAGTTATTGTTTTATCACAAGCCTTGGGCAGCAAAAGATGGACGGATGGGCTCTTTTCATTCCGGCTGCTGTGGGAGCCAGTGTCTGGGGCTGGCTTGGGCTTCTGTTGATAAGGAGGTCTCGGAATGGATAGCAAGGGCAGTATTCTGATCGGACTGATTGTTACCCTCACCCTTCTGGCTTCCCTCAGTGCAGGGGTTCTGGTTCTGACCAACTCTTCCACGTTTACGCCGGTTTCAGGTCAGGGTGCCCGTCAGGCCTACTACCTGGCTGAGGCAGGTTACCGTTTCGGGGCCATGATGTATCTTTCCCAGACAACGGAAGCCGCCAAGGATGCGATTCTGAATGATCTTCATGGAAAAACCCTTGCCATGGGCAGTACGGGTTCCTTTACCCTATCCCTGTCATCCTATTTTTTCCGTACGGCTTCTGCTGCCTCCGCAAATTCCAGATCCCTTTCCGTCCGTACCTATGGGGCATGGCCTGCGGATCTTGTTCTGCCTACAAATGGCCGTGTTCAGGTGGTATCCAATGACGGCAGCGAGGTTTATGGTCTTTTTAATTATACGGCAGTCACTGAAAGTGCAGGTACCCGCATTCTGACCTTGCAGGGAAACCACCCGGACATCCCCCAGGGGATCAATGTGTTTCCTGTCGTTACGCTGGCGACGGAGCAGACCTTGCAGGAGGGCGGCACTCTTGTCTTGTCGTCGGGCATGGGGGCCTATTTCTCCCAGAGGAATGGCTTGTTGATCGCTGCTGGCCGCACTATAGGCTATACGCAAAAAAACGGGGACACTCTGACAGGACTCAGAGATCCCTATAAATCTTCGGATCCTAATTATGTTTCTCCCTTTGGGCAGGTTCTTCCTTCAGGAAGCGATATTATTCCCGGAAAATTCATTTTTTATGAGAGTACGGGCTTTATGGGTGACGGTGCATTTGCCGCACGCCGTACGGTGCGTTACCATGTACCCATTGGCTATCTTTCTTCCCTGACCCAGGGACAGCATGTGAAATGGCATGATCGCATGAATACCCCGGAAAACTGGCTTACTCCCAGTACCGCTTCTTCATCAGGTCTGGGAAACTGGCTGACGGCTGTTATGGGAGATGCGGTGACGGGTTTCAGTTTTGCCAGTGAAGGAGGGGATCAGGCCATGCGCATGGGATCTGCTTCCAGTTCACGCCTTTATAATCTGGCCTATGCATCCATCAATCCTGGCAGTACAGCGGGAGGTGTCCCCAATCTTGCCTGGAGCTGGTGGTACAATGATAAAAAACTGAATTATGACGCACAGGTGAAGCTGAAGATTACGGACGGAGCACCTTATTATGCTTCCGGGATTTCTTTCCGTGCGGATAAGGATGGGAACAGTTATGGAATGTCTTTGCTTCAGGGGCGGCGGGGAAGTAGCTGGTGGTGGGGGGATGTGGATGGGATTCCGGATGGACTGACCCCAGTGAGCAATCGGCCCCTCCTTGTTTTATGGAAGCAGGTGAGAAATGGATCAACCCTGAACTGGCAGTGGCTGGCGTATAAGGCGTTGACCCCTGATATTACGGGGTCTCTTTTCTTTGACGATGCAGAAGACGAGGATACCTTTACTCAGGACTGGTCACTTTCTGGCAGTGGTAAAAGCTGGGGGAGGGTTCCCGTAGCCTATGAGGGGGGGGAGCCCACAGATTATGCTTATACGGACAGCCCGTCGGGTAATTACAATAATAATAGCGATACACGGTTAACATCAAGAGTATTAGATCTTTCTGGTGTGTCGAGTGCAACGCTTCAGTTTCGACAATGGTACGATATTGAGCCAAGACATTGGCTGTGGGGTACATGGTATGATTGGGGAGCCGTTGAGATTTCTACGAATGGAGGGAGTAGCTGGACTCGTATCGCTCGCTTTGCCGGGAGCAGTGGTGGCTGGGTGAATGCCACTTATGATTTATCCGCCCATCTGCCCAGTTCCAATTTCAGGATTCGTTTTCGTCTTCAATCCGATGGCTCGGTTGTAAGGGATGGCTGGTATATTGATGACATCAGCATCATTCAACCCGCAGAATGGCAGACCCTTCTCGTCCGCGTGGAGGAAAAGAAAGATCCGGAGGATGCAACGAGGCTCGTGAATGACATTCAGCTTATGATTGCCAGCCAGTCGGGAAAGGGAACGGCATCTTCCAGTTTTACGGACATGGAACGTCTTCCCCATCCCAGGGGAACCCAGAAGTGGCCTCCCATTAACCTTGCAGACACCACGGCTGAAACAGATTATTTTACCCTCATGGTCTGGGATCAGACCAACCTGATAGGAACGCTGGGAAGTACTGCGCGACTTGCCGGAACAGGGGCGTATGCAGGCACCATTATCCGGGACCGGGATGAGCGGTTTTTGTCCAGTACCTATACCTCCCCCAAAAATTTTGCGGAAAACAGGCCGGAACTGGGGCTTCATGCCTGGGGTCTGAATTCAAGCAGTACCTGGTTTGATGATTTTGGCATCCAGCTTGGCTCCGGGGTTGCCGGAGGTCAGGCAGGCTTTCTTCCTCCGATACAGGAGTGAAATTTTTATCGGAACTGCCATGCAAACAAGGAGGATGCCATGATATCCCATGACCACAATTTCAAAAATGTAGTTCTGGATTTTCCTGTGGAATCCTTGAGCTGGTTTCTTCCGGAAGCCCTGGAGTGTATGGGAAAACTTGAGAATTTTGAGTTTATCCGTCAGGAGCCGGGAAAACGAAAGCTTCAGGACGGACACCTGGCCCTGGATATGCCCATTCTGTTCCGTTTCGAGAAGGGCGATCTGATCCTCTGGCTCCTGGAATTTCAGGAGGATAAGGCGCGGTTTTCCATCCACAGGCTTCTGCATTACACCGCAGATTATATGGAAAGCTACCCGAAGGCCCGTATCATCCCTACGGTTCTCTTCACAGACCGCAGGAAATGGCGAAAGGATGTGGATCGCTTCCTTGAAAGCCGTCTTGGGAGCCGCACTTTTGTCCATTTTGAGTACCAGATGATCCGTCTTTTTGACTATCAGGCAAGGGATTATTATAATTATGAGAACCCTGTGGCAAAGATCTTTCTTCCCAAGATGAGCTACGCACCGGAAGAGAGGGGAATGGTGATACGCAGGGCCTGGCAGGGGCTTTATGAGCTGGTTTCCGCATCTCTTTTTGATAAATACGTTGATTTTATCGACATCTATGCGGCTGTGCAGGAAGAGGAGCGGGAAGCCCTTTTACGGGAAATCACAGAGCAGGAGGAAACCCATATGCTGGCAGAATACATCCGGGAAAAAGGCCGTACGGAAGGCATGGCTCAAGGTATGGCGCAGGGCCGGACCCAGGGCATGACGGAGGGCATCTGCAAGGAGAAGTTTCAGACCATCCTGAATCTCAGGAAATTCAACATGCAGCCCGCAGATATTGCCCAGATCACCCGTCTGACTCCGGAAAAGGTGGAGGCCGTCCTTGCTGCGGGGGATGGGGGACTTGACCTGCTGATCAGAGAAAAAGGGGTCTGACCCCTTTTTGTGCTTTTTGAAAGTGACGGTATGGAAAATTTTGAAACCCTCATCCGGACGGCCATGCAGTCCGGATACTCGGATCTGCATCTCACAGGGGCCCATCCCCTGGTTTTTCGAAAAGAAGGGGCCATTGGTTTTCAGCCTGAAATCCGCTTTTCACCCCAGTATCTTGACGATCTTGCGAACAAACTGCTGACGCCCAGGGAAAAGGGCATGCTCCAGACCCGCCTTTCCGTGGATCTTGCCCGATCCATGCAGGGTGTGCGGGTGCGGATTCATGTTTTTTCCACATCCAGGGGCCTGAGTTTTTCCGTGAGGCTCTTGCCCGGCCATCCTCCTACCCTGAATCAGCTCAATCTCCACCCCCTCATCCGGGAGGCCTGCCGCCTGCCCAAGGGCCTGGTTCTGATCTGCGGGTCCACGGGATCGGGAAAATCCACCACCATTGCGGCCATGGTGGATGAGATCAACCATACCCGGAGTGAGCACATCATTACCCTGGAAGACCCCATTGAATACCGGTTTTCTTCGGCGAAATCCTATGTGGAGCAAAGGGAGCTGGGCGCTCACATGCCCTCCTTTGATCAGGGGCTCCGGGATGTGCTTCGTCAGGATCCGGATGTGATTGTGGTGGGCGAACTCCGGGAGCCGGAAACCATTCGCCTGACCTTAAACGCTGTGGAGTCCGGACATCTGGTCATCGCAAGCCTGCACGCCACCCATTCCGAGGATGCCCTGTATCGGATCTGCAATTCCTTTCAGCCGGAAATCCAGGATCTTGTGAGAAACCAGCTGGCCTCTACCCTGGCCCTTCTGGTGGTGCAGCATCTGGAAAGGGATCTGGCAGCCGGGTTCCGGGTGCCTGTGCTCTCCCTTCTTCGGGGAAGTTCTGGCGTGAAGGGGCTGATCCGGGAAAATCGTTTTTCCCAGATTGAAAGTGCCATTCAGATGGGCAAGGAAGCGGGGATGATGACCCAGGAGCAGTACCGCAGGGAGTATCTCCGTCAGCAGAAAAATCTGACGCCACCCCATCGTATTTTCCGGCCGTCACCGGAGGAGGTGAGGGAACCATCCCACACCTCAGCCCTGCTCGTTGAGGGTCCGGCAAAGCAAAGGGGGGCCTCCTGGCCTTCTTCCCATGGAGGGGCTGGGGTTCCGTCCTCCTCCCGGCCTGGGACGGAAGCGGAATCCCTGACAGCCAAAAGGCTTTCGGGCATGGGCGGGGGGGCTTATGAGATTGAGGAGGAGGATCTGACCATGTCGGATCTTCTGAAGGATCTGTGAGAAAGGGAGGGGCTTAAATGGTTATAAAGCCCCTTATTTTTCAGAAGCCGTAGCTTAAGGAAATGTTGAGTTCCTGGATGTTGCCGTTGAAGGGAATGTCGCTCCGCGTGCGGTCTCCGGAGGGAAGAGCCTGGGACAATTCGCCCTTTTCCGCCATCCACTGCTGCCAGCTGTACAGAATGCCCGCACTCCAGGAGCTGCTCAGCTGCTGGCGAAGCCCCAGCCTGAAAATCCGGCCTTCCCCTTCACTTCTGTGAATGGCGCTTTCGGAAAGATCGCCCCATTCAGGATTTTTTTCCGCAAATTTTGCGGTGTGGAAAAGCAGGGAGGATTCCACGGAAAGATCGGGATGGGGTTGGGCCCGGAGATCCAGACCGAACCACCAGCTGTTCCACTCCGAAAGCCCTGTTTCCCTCCGGATGCTGTCCTGATCCGGGGACAGGGTGACGGAGGTTTTGGGATCAATGGATTTTCCGTGATAGGAAAGCCCCATCATGGGGATCAGAGAGAGGCGCTGGTTCAGGAGATTCCACTGATACCCCACCCCTGCGGCCATGTGTGTGGCTTCTGTGGCGCTGGCGTTGTAATGACCGGAGAGGGGATCCATATCCTTCAGGCTTCTTTCCTGCTGGATGGAGGATTTGAAATGCAGACGGTCCACGGACATGCGCAGATCCATGCCCTGGAGAGCGCCAGGGTTTTCTGTGCCTAAGAGCATGGCATGGTCGGCATGGCTCCAGTGGGGGGTAAGAAGGGCGGGCTGATCCTGGGTATGGGCATGAAGCTGTAAGGAAAAGGTTGGTGCTTCGGAAACTTTGTTTCCGGCATCCGCCCAGGCAAGCGTCCCGGCCGCCATGCTCAGCAAGAGCAGCAGAAGGGTATGTATGAGATGGCCTGTAACAGATGTTTTCATAGGACTTCTCCCCGAAAGACAATACCCCACATGGGGCCTGATGATGTCGGAGCAATACCGCCAGGGTTGCATCCCTGGGCATGGGAATTTCAGCATCTTAAAAATATGTAAGGAAGGAAAGCCTGCGCCACGGATGATGCGCGGGGCTTTGCCCCTTCCCCCCGCGTGAAACCGTACAATATCATTTCTGTTTTTCCGATGCAATCCGGACGAAAAAAATATTCTTTCAGTCCAAGGCCCGTCTGGGAGAGGGGCTTTCAGTCCAGGGGTTTTTTGAAGTAAAGCACAAGGCTTTTTCCCATGAACGGGTTACAGAGGGCATCGAGAAAACGGGTGAGTCTCGGCTTTTCCATGATATCCCAGACAAGAAAGCGATGGTAGAGCTGCACCAGGGGGTGCTTATCCCGGGTGGGGCCGACCAGGCATTTGAGCCACCAGAAGGGGCTGTGGAGACTGTGGGCGTAATGGCTGCCCTGGTATTCCAGCCCGCTGGCGACCAGCATGCGAATAAGCGCTTTTTTTCTGTAAATCCGGATATGCCCCTGGTTGGCGTGGCTGTAGTCTTTGGCCAGCCACCAGCAGATTTTTTCCGGCCAGAACCGGGGCACGCTCACCACCACATCCGCACCGGGTTTTGCCACCCGGATCAGCTCCTTTGCCGCAGCCTTGTCATGGGGAATGTGCTCCATGACTTCTGAACAGATCACCGCATCAAAGGCCTGATCCTTAAAAGGCAGGCGGGTGATGTCCGCTGTGGTGAGTCCCCAGGAGCCGCCGCCGTGCCAGCCCATGAGATCGTGGTTGCAGAGACGCTCCTTTGCCAAAAGGAGATCGGTGTGGCAGAGATCTGCGCCGATGGCCGTGACTTTTTCAAGTCCATAGGCGGCTGCGGTATGACGGCCGGGACCGCTGCCGATGTCCAGAACCTTAAAGCCGGGCTGGATGTGCATGCGCTGAAAATCAACGGTAATCACGGATGACCTCCCTGTAGGTTTCTACGGTTTTTTCCGCAGCCTTTTTCCATGTGAAATGCTGATGAACCCGGGCATAGCCCGCAGCTCCCAGCTGTTCCCGCTTTGCAGGATTGTCGAGAAGGGTGCGGATGGCGTCCGCCAGGGCCTGGGCATTGCCCGGCGGCACGAGAAGGGCCGCGTCTCCCGCCACTTCCGGAAGTGCGCCGCCTGTGGTGGAAATCACAGGCGTGGCTGTGGCCATGGCCTCGCCCACGGGCAGGCCGAAGCCCTCATACAGGGAAGGCACAACGGCAATGGACGCCCTGGCGTATTCCCGGACAAACTGTTCGTGGCTGATGCGTCCTGTGAAGTCAATGAGATGGGAGATTTCAAGCTTTCGGATGAGCTTTTCAATGCCTCCGTTTTCTTTGGCTTTGCCGATGACAGTGAGGCGGACAGGATGGGTCCTGGAAACCTTATGCAGGGCCTGAAGAAGGTGGTAAAGGCCTTTTAAGGGCATATCCGCGCTGTTGGTGACGATAAGGCGTCCCGGTTCCCGCGGAATCTGGGGCATGGGGTAGAACAGTTCCGTGCTGATGCCGTTGGGCACCACGGAAAACCGGGAAGCGGGGATGGCGTATTCCCTGGCTATGTCCTGCTTTGAAAATTCACTCACCGTAATGATTCTGGGAAGTCTGCGGCTGACCCGTTTCTGCATGCCGATGAAGGAGTACCAGCGCAGATGCTTGAATTTTTTCCAGGGCGAGCGGACACTGCGTATGGCGAGTTTCCGATCCACGGTCATGGGGTGGTGAATGGTGGCCACCGTGGGAATTCGGGCGCTGAGTTTGCCGATGCCATAGGAAAGACTCTGGTTGTCATGGAGGATGTCGTAGTCCTGCAACCTCTCTTTCAGATGGCGGACTGCCCGGAATCCGAAGGTGAAGGGCTCAGGGTATCCCATGGTGGAGACACTGAGCCACTCCATGAGGTTCACCGGATCCCGGAGTTCCTGAAGGCTGGGGGTCCGGAAAAGGGCTTGGGGGTTGTAGAGATCCAGAGTTTCCACGGGAATGAGGCGGGGGCCGCCTTCCAGCAGGGGATCCGGGGGACCGGCCAGTACGTCTACCTGATGTCCCAGTTCACAGAGGGCTTTGGCAAGGTTTCTGATATAAACGCCCTGGCCGCCGGAGTGGGGGTTGCTCCGGTAGCTGATCATGCAGATGCGTAAGGGCTGGCCCTGATTTTCTGGCATTCTGACTCCGATGGCTTCCGTGTAACAATGAAAAAATCCGGGAGCATAACCTTTTTTGGCATGCCCCCGGTCACCGGTCTGTTCCGATGATAAAAGAGTCCCTTATGTCCTCAGGGCTTGTTTCGTCAAGGTTTTTTACCATGAAAAAAGGCGGGAGGCGCGCAGTCTGGGGTTTTTTTTGTATGCAAAGGAACCCCTTTTTCGTTTTCTTTTATTTTTTTCCAACCCCCCCGCTTAAGGTGTAGCCCGTCAGGTAGAGAAAACGGATTTCTGATTGGAGATAGCGGTTGAGGATGCTGTCTGTGAGGGCCAGAACCCGTGTTTCGTTTCCTTCCAGATCCTCTCGGGTATAAGCGGAAAGGGCGATGGTGAGGGCGTGGTGGATGCGCTCGGACTTCTGCCGGATTTCCGTGATCCCGCTGGAATCCGCAAAACGGAAGGTCAGTTCCAGGCCGAAAAAGCTCTGATCCACAAGGGTTGTGGCAAAGCGGAAGGTGTAAGAGGCCATGTGGGCTGTTTCTTCAATGGGCGGCTGAGATCCGGGTTCAAAGAACATGCGCCGCTGGCGCTGGGCCTCCCAGGAGCCCCTGCGGGCCTCATAGATTTTTCCCAGGCCGGAGAAGGTATGTTTCTGGTCATAATAGGGCTTGTACAGAGCCAGCCCGATGATGAGAATGAGGACCAGAACGACGCCAAGGGTGATGACAAGGGGTTTTTTCATGGCAGCTCTCCATCGGGTGGACCCAGGTAGGTGGCTTCAAAGGCAATGCAAAGGAGGTTGCCCCTGTCCATTTCAGCGGGCAGATCAATGCCCCAGGAGATGAGAACTTCCCGGGCATTGAGGGCTTCAATGGCTGCGTAAATCCTCTGGGCTTCAGGAAAGGCCGGTGCATGGGGATCCTGGGGATCTACGGCCACATAATTGTTCAGTCGGGTGTAATCCAGGATAAACACGGCTTCCCATCGCCAGTGCCTTGCATCTCCGGAAGCCCGGATTTTTTCAAACATCGTGAAGGTGTCCAGAATGCCGCCTGTGCCGTCTTCCGTAAAACGGGCGCGGTATCCTGCGGTTTCATTGACAGAAGGCAGCTGATCCACACCAAGAATCAGCCCTTCTCTGGGGTGAAAATGGGCCAGAAGATGGAAGGGATTGGCAGCGGGAATGCCCGGACGGCCTATACGTCCCTTTTCTATCAGTATATATTCACCATTTTCAAGCCTGAACTCCGGCGTTCCGAGAAAATATTCCCCAACCCTGAGTTCCCTGGGATAGGTGAAGGGATCTTCTCCGGGAGCTTCCACAGCCGCAATATAGACACTGAAATGACGGCTTTCAAAGGAAACGGTTTTATTTTCCCTGTCTCGTTTTTTGACGGGCATGGGGGTCCATTGACGCGCAACGGGATCATAATAACGGACGCCAACCTGATAATCCGGAACCAGGGTTCCATTGGCAAAGCGGCTGAGATAGGGCAGGGTGAGCAGGGCCGGTGGGGTGAAAAGGAGGCCATCCGGGCCGAAATCCACAGCCGGGCCCGCAGCCCGCAGGGGCGTGGGCAGGGGGGCTGGCATGGCGATGTCCCGGATACGGATGGTGGTGGGCGAAGAAAGCTGATTTTCAGGAATGGATACGGCGGCCCTGAAAACCGGGTTGTCGGGATCCGTCACCTGAAGCACGCCGCCCCGGCTGTCCATGGACAGGGCTGCGGCGTAGGATCCGGGCTCCGGGGTTGGGGGAGAAGCCTTCTGTGAAGTCGCATTTTCCGTACAGGCATAAAGAAAAAAACAGAGGCATAAGCACAGTATGTTCAAAGGTTTCATGGCTTTTCTCCGGTAGAGTCTGGGGTTGGGAAGCCGTCGGTCCGCCTGCTTCCGGTAGGTGAAAAAGCAAAAACTGTGCCTTTTTCTGTAAAACTTGACCCTGAGAAGCGGGTGTTTTACATTCGCCCGGAACCTGAGGCCTCAAAGCCCTGTGGCTTGGGGCGGCCAGGAAGTGAGCGTGGGAATAAGGATTGGATTCAGCAAAGACCCGTAAATATGTAAGGAGGAGACACCCCGATGGAAGCAAGGACTACCGATGACGCGGTGCGTGTTGCCCTGGGCCGCCTGCCCCAGGGGCTTTCTGTTCGTCTGCGCCGGATTCCGGTTCCGGAGCAGGCCGCCGTACTGGAAGATGCGGGGGTTCCCGTTTTTCGCATGGGCGAAGACATGGACGAAGAGGATATCCGCGCTTTAGACAAGGCCATACGTTATAAAGACTCCAAGGTGCAGTTGGTGCGCCTGGTGCTGATGGCACGGATTAAAAATGATGTCCAGGACCCGGAGCTGGCCGAAGAAATGACGGCCCATATCCTGAATCAGCACCCCCTGGACAGCGTGCATGGGGTATATGAGGCACAGTACCAGGGAAAACCCTTTGATGCTCTGGCCCTGGCGCAGGAGGCCTGAGACCTTGCGCATTGTTCTTGTCATGGCCCAGACCCTGGATGGCCGCATTGCCCGTGGCCCTGACGATCCCGTAGACTGGACCGAGGCCGCAGACAAGGCGCACTTTTCGGCCTTAACCCGTCGCCTGGGGCTTGTGTTCATGGGGTCTTCCACCTTTGATGCCATGGGCGGCCCGCTGCCTTTCCGGAAAAATGTGGTTTTCACCCGTTTTCCGGAAAGACGTCCCCCTTCTTCGGAGGATCTGCTCTTTACTTCCGAGACTGTGGAAACGGTGCTGGAACGTTTTGCGGAGGCAGGATACAAGGAGGCGGCCCTCATCGGTGGAGGCCGCCTCAACGGAGCCTTTGCCAGGGCGGGCCGGATTGATGCGGTTTTTGTGACCCTGAGTCCCCTTTTTTTCGGAGAGGGTCCGACCTTGTTTCCGGAAGATATTGCCATGGACCTTAAGCTTGTGGATGTGAGCCCCCTTGGGGAGAACTCCCTTGTACTCCACTATCGGGTTGCCTGACATCCCCTGAGGGATGGAGGGAGGAAACTAAAAAAAGATGCTTTTTGTCGGTGCTGCCCGGAAATAAGGACAGGAAAGGGATGTAGTGTGTCAATGGGGGGTGGAAGGGAAGGAAGCCAGCAGGCGGAGCTTGAGGCCCTTTGTGCGCGTGTCCGGACGCTGGATCTGCCGGAAGTGGCGCAGGCCATTTTAGAGCCTGCGGTGAGGGAGATTTCCCAGGAAGCCTTTGGCGACATGCTCTGCCAGAATATCAGGGGGGAAAACACCGGGGTCTTTGTGGTGGATGTGCGTTCGGAGTCGGAATATGCAAAAGATGGCATTCCGACAGCCTTTTCCCTGCCTATTTTAAGTGATGTGGAGCGCCATGAGGTGGGGCTTTTGTATAAGCGCCATAACCACAAGACGGCTCTGCGTTATGCCTTGTACCTCGCACAGCAAAAAGAGGCCGCTTATGTGGAAAGGGCCAGGCGCCTTTCCGCAGGCGGGCTGCTTGTGCTGTACTGCTGGCGAGGAGGGGGACGCAGCGGATATGTGGCCGGACTTCTGGAGCGCCATGGCCTTGCGGTGGTGCGCCTGACGGGGGGCTGGCGGGGGTTCAGAAGGCAGGTGCAGCGTCTGCTCTACCATGGTGATTTCACCCTCTGGCCCCTTTCCGGTCCCACGGGATGCGGTAAATCCGAGGTGCTGGAATTTCTGGAAGCCCGTCATGGGGAAGTTCCCGTACTCCATCTGGAAGCCGCAGCAGGGCATGCGGCGTCGGTTTTCGGGCATCTTCGTTTTTCAAGGCTTGGCATGGACCCTGCCGTGGATCAGCAGGCCTTTGAGACCCGCCTGTATCTGGCGCTTCTGCGGTGGCGAAAAAAAGATGGCGGTTTTCCGCCCCTGATCACGGAAATGGAAAGCCGCAGGATCGGCCGGGTTCAGGTGCCTCCGGCCCTTTTCCGCGCCCTGGAGAAGGGGCCGCATATCCGTCTGGAGTCGGCCATGGCCTTGCGGGTTGCGCGTTTGCGACGGGAGTACTTCGGAGAGGATGGGGATGGGGTTGGCGGGGTGCGTGAGGCCCTGGTCTATCTGACCCGACGGGTGGGCGGGCCTTGGGTGCGGCGCTGGCAGGATCTCTTGGATGCGGGGAGAATAGAGAGCTTTCTTGAAGAGATTTTAAGCCTTTACTACGATAAGGGGTACAGGGAAAATCCCAGTCCTCCGGCATGCACGGTGTGCAGTGACCATACCGAAGCCGCAGCCCGCACGGTGGCGGCTCTGTGGAAGGACTGGGTGGGGGCTATTCAGGAGGGTTCCAGGGGGAGGGGGGCTGGGGATGAAGGGGATTCCCCCGCATCCTGACGTTTGTGCATGCGGAGCAGATCCCGGATTGCGGGCGTGTCCGTAGCAATGCGGGTAACCAGATCCAGCCGGGTGAGGCTCTGAAAACGGCCATCCTCACTGCGGGGGGCGTATTCGAGGATGTGGACCCACTCGTTGTCCACGGCGAGAACATCGCCGCACATGGCCGAGGGCCCTGCCATTTCATTGAGAAAGGCTGCGGCGCTGAAACGCTGCTGCACGTCTTCAATGAGAAGCCTGAGAGAACTCAGGCGCAGTTCGGGCACCTCAAAGGGGGTGCGCAGCCGGGCGAGGCGCTGCACGGACCGGGTGTCCCGGGTTTCCCAGAGCAGATCCGTGATGTCGTCGGTGTAGAGAACGGAGATGCCGTTGTAACGGCCTGAGGTGTCATACTCTGTAATCTGCACCAGGGTTTCGGAAAGGGCCCGGATCTGTCCGAGGATGGGGGTTTCGGAAAAATGACGTCGTCCGATTTCCACGATATCCTGGTTTTTCTTGAACTGGCGTAATTTTTCTATGATCATGCCCATGTCTGTCTCCATATCCGGATCTTTACCTTAAAACGCAGCCTGAAGGGATGTTAAAAAACTCTGTACCCATAGTCGAGATCCCCATTCTTGTCAAAAGATCTTGCGGTAAGAGGGCGGATGCGGCGCTATCGGAATGTTTTTGAATTTATCATGAAGGAGATGCCCATGTCAGTGGGAGAAGTGACAACCATAACCCGGCAGGGACCCCCTGTGTATGTGCTGTCCTGTGGTCAGGGGATCAACGGGGAGCAGATGATCCGCTCGGCCCTGGTACAGTTTCCTTCGGTGCGGAGCAAGGTGCACCGGGTTCCCCATGTCGTCCATCGTGAAGACGTTTTCCAGGCCCTGGACAGGGTTGCGGAAGATCAGGGTATGGTGGTTTACACCATCGTGGATTCTGAGGTGCGGGAGCTTGTGCGGCAGGAGTGTGAGCGCCGGGGCATTGCTTGCGTGGATCTCATGGGGCCTTCTTTGGAGATGCTGTGCAGGGTCTTCGGGGAGCCGCCCCTCTGTGAGCCGGGTCGTTACCGCAAATTCAATCAGATCAATATGGACCGGGTGGCAGCCATTGAGTTTGCCGTGGCCCATGACGACGGCCTCAACCCCCAGGACCTGGGCAAGGCGGAGATTGTGCTGGTGGGCCTGTCCCGTTCCGGCAAGACTCCTTTGAGCATGTACCTTTCCGTCCATGGCTGGAAGGTGGCCAATGTGCCCATTGTCATCGGCATCCCGCTTCCGGCGGAGCTTATGGCCATCAACCGGAAACGCATTGTGGCCCTCTACATTGATCCCGAGCAGCTGGCCGCCCACAGACAGATCCGCAGAAAGCGCCTTGGCCTCAGCGATGACATGGCCTATTCCGGGGTGAAGGAAGTGTACCGGGAGGTGGATGCCGTGCGGGAGCTGTATCGCCGTCATAGTTTTAACTCCATCAATGTGAGCAATAAGCCCATTGAATCCAGTGCTGACGAAGTCATCTCCATCATCGAGAAAAGGTTTCCCGAGGGCGCCCACAAGCTGGGTAAACTCAGGGTGGAACCTTAGAACCCCGGATTTTCCCCTGGTTTTTCAGCTTCCGGCAGGGCAGCCAGGGCCATGTGTACGGCGGGTTTGGTATAGATGAGCCGGGTGACCACGTTCCGGGTGAGAATACCGATGAGGCCTTCGCTGTAACCGATGCGGGGGTTGGCGCTGAATCCTGCGGCCTGGACGGCGGCATCCAGCTCCATACCTTCTTCCACCACCCTGCGGGTGATCTCTCCGGGCAGCTCAAAGGCAGGGCCTAAGCCTGTGAAGAAGTTTTTTCCGTCAAAGAGGACGCAGGCGGTGAGGTTCATGTATCCCGTCCGGGTCAGGGGAACTTCAACCAGCCCGGATTCGATGCCCACACCGAAAAACACCTCCGGACTCCAGGCGGCCCTGGCCCGGTTGCGTGCGCCGGTTAAGGTGCTTTCAAGGCCGATGGGCTGATCGGGCACGCCCGAAGGCAGGCTGAGGGCATGGATTCTGATGTTCGGAAAACGTCCGGATTCTTCAAGGGCCTGAAAAAGCGCTTCTTTTTTGACGGGATTGAGGGAGCCGAGTCGAAAATGCATGGGCGTCTGTCCTTACACGGTTTTTAATTTTGTTTTTGCCCCTTTGGGCCTTTGCGTGAGATAGGCCTTCTGGCTTTAAAGTTCAACCGGTTTTACCCCTTAAGCGGTCAGC
Organism: Desulfobotulus sp.; assembly: GCF_034006065.1. Taxonomy (NCBI): domain Bacteria; kingdom Pseudomonadati; phylum Thermodesulfobacteriota; class Desulfobacteria; order Desulfobacterales; family Desulfobacteraceae; genus Desulfobotulus; species Desulfobotulus sp. Next base: position 21,324 of record NZ_JAVETM010000015.1, read on the forward strand.
CGGGATTCCGAAATACCCCTTGGGCGTTTTCAAGCCCGGAAAGGATAGCCATGAGCAGCACAGAAACAAGCGGCCCTTCCCACTTTATCCGGACCATCATTGCCGCAGACCTTGCGGCGGGAACCCATCAGGGCCGGGTGCATACCCGTTTTCCGCCGGAGCCCAACGGATATCTGCACATGGGGCATGCCAAGTCCATCTGCCTCAACTTCGGTATGGCAGAGGAATTCAAGGGCAGATGCAACCTGCGCTTTGACGACACCAACCCGGAAAAAGAATCCATCGAATACGTCAATGCCATTAAAAAAGATGTGCGCTGGCTGGGTTTTGACTGGGAAGACCGGGAATTCTACGCTTCCGATTATTTTGAAAAGCTCCATGATTTCGCCGTGGATCTGATCCGTGCGGGCAAGGCCTATGTGTGCTCCCTTTCTGCGGAAGAAATCCGCAGCTTTCGGGGAACCCTCACGGAACCTGGAAAAAACAGCCCCTACCGCAGCCGCAGTGTGGAGGAGAATCTTGATCTTTTTTCCCGGATGCGGGCCGGAGAGTTTGAGGAGGGCAGCCATGTGCTGAGGCTTAAAATCGACATGGCCGCTCCCAACATCCTCATGCGGGACCCCACCATCTACCGCATCCGCAAGGTGCATCACCACAGAACGGGAGACGCTTGGTGCATCTACCCCATGTATGACTTCACCCACTGCATCTCCGATGCCCTGGAACACATCACCCATTCCATCTGCACCCTGGAGTTTGAGAACAACCGGGAGCTTTATGACTGGGTGCTGGACAACATTGATGCCCCCAGCCGTCCCCGGCAGTACGAGTTTGCCCGCTTAAATCTCTCCTACACGGTTCTCAGCAAGCGCAAACTCATCCAGCTGGTGAGAGAAGGCCATGTGAAGGGCTGGGACGACCCCCGCATGCCCACCCTCTCCGGCTTAAGGCGCAGGGGAATTCCCGCGGCTTCCGTGCGGGACTTCTGCGAGCGCATCGGGGTGGCGAAAAAGGACAGCACCGTGGATCTGGCCCTCTTTGAGTTCTGCGTGCGGGATCATCTCAATAAGAGTGCTGAGCGTCGCATGGGGGTGCTGGACCCGGTGAAACTTGTCATCACCAATTATCCCGAAGGAAAAACCGAGTGGCTGGATGCGGTGAACCACCCGGAAGATCCGGATGCGGGAAAACGGTCCATCCCCTTTTCCAGGGAACTCTGGATTGAGCGGGAGGATTTCATGGAAAACCCGCCCAAGAAATTTTTCCGTCTGTCTCCGGGCCGGGAAGTGCGGCTGCGTTTTGCCTACTTTGTCACCTGCGAGGAGGTGGTGAAAGACCCGGTAACGGGCGAGGTGGTGGAGCTGCGCTGCACCTACGATCCCCAAACCCTGGGCGGCAATGCCCCCGATGGCCGCAAGGTGAAGGCCACCATCCACTGGGTGTCGGCACCCCAGGCCCTGGCTGCGGAAGTCCGTCTCTATGACCGCCTGTTCACAAAGGAAGATCCTGAAGACATGCCCGAAGGCAAGACCTTCCTGGATGCCATCAATCCCGATTCCCTTCAGGTGAAAAGGGCCTGGCTGGAGCCTTCCCTCGGGGAGGCGGGTGCAGGTGAGGTCTTTCAGCTGGAAAGGGTGGGCTATTTTTGTGTGGACCCGGATTCTGAAGGCGGAAATCCTGTGCTGAGCCGCACCATCGGGCTGAGGGATTCCTGGGCCAAGGTGGCGGGAAAGGATACCTGATGTGCTCTTCCGTGCTGTTCTGGCGCAGTGGCGCGCCTGGGGTTGCGGACCCCCTGGATGCGGCTTTTTTCCGGGACTGGGCAGGCTTTGTGCCCTCACCGGAGGAAAGGGAAGACTGGGTGGCTGCGGATGGGAGCGGGGGAGAAGGCCCTGTCATCCGGGTCTGCGGAGACTGCAGCTCAGCCTTTGATGTGGCGCACTGGTTGGAGAAAGAGGGACTTCTTCAGGACTGGGATTCGGTGCTGGCCTTAAGCCAGCGGGCAGGGGTGGGGCAGTACGGGAGAACCTGGATTTCGCCTCCGGGAAATCTGCACGCCGTATGGAAGCTGCCCGTCTCTCTGCTGGAAAGAGGCAGTCTTCTGCCCCTCATGGTGGGGGCTGCCCTGGCTCTGGCCCTGGAGGCAAGGGGAATCCGGGTGGCCGTCAAATGGCCCAACGATCTTGTTCTGGAAGACGGAAAGCTTGGAGGGATTCTCATCCGGTCCGGCCCGGATCGGATTTTTGCGGGTATCGGAATGAACCTGGTGGCGGCACCTTTGGTCCATGAGCTGCGGGAAAACGCTTCCATCTGTGCAAGATCCCTGAATCAGAGACAATCTGATGATGTTTTTTTTCTGTTCTGGAAGGATATGGTGCAGCATGCGGGGAAGTTTCTAGCAAAAATGCTTGAAAAAATTCCCGATTATGATGTAGTACCCGCTTTGACTCAGAGGCTGTGGCGGAAAGATCGCCCGGTGCGGGTATATCCTTCGGAGGGGGCGGCCTTCAGTGCTGTGCTGCTTGGCCTTGCCGGAGATGGTGCCTTGCGCCTGTTGTCCGGGAAAAAGGAGATTCTTCTGTACTCGGGCAGTATCGGTTCCGCATAGAATAAAAAATTGTGCTCACTACCAGGGCCAGAAAAGGAAGGGATCGCATTGGGTATGAAAACCTTTGAAGAATTCCGTGAACAAATCGCCATGAGACGGAAGTCAGGTGACGATGTCCGTATTCTCATCGCCAACCGAGGCATTCCCGCCCGTCGCATCAGCCGGGCCATCACCGAGCTGGGGGCTACGGCCTGCGTGACCGCAACGGATGTGGACAAAACCTCCCCTGCGGCCGTTGCCGCCAGAAGGCTCATGCTGTTAGGAGAAAACCCGACGGCCTATCTGAATCTGGAACGCATTGTTCAGAAAGCCAAAGCCGATGGGATTGAGGCCATCCATCCCGGCTGGGGCTTTGGTGCGGAAGATGATTCCTTTCCCGCCATATGTGAAAAAGAGGGGATTATCTTCATCGGCCCTCCCCAGGCAGCCATGCACGAGCTGGGCAACAAGGTGGCCGTGCGCAGGCTGGCCCAGAGGGTGGGGGTGCCTGTGGTGCCCGGTTCCGAAAAAGAGGTGACCATCCCCGAAGCCAGGGAGATTGCCTACAAGCTGGGTTTTCCCATCATGCTCAAGGCCGAAGGCGGCGGGGGCGGAAGGGGGATTTATGAGGTGTATTCCGATGATGATCTGGAATCCAGCTTTGTTAAGGCTTCTGCCCTGGCGGAAGCCAGCTTCGGGAACCCGAGGCTCTTTGTGGAAAGGCTGCTTCCTTCTGTCCGGCACATCGAGATTCAGGTGATTGCGGACAGATACGGCAATGTCTTTGCCTTTGATGAGCGGGACTGCACGGTGCAGCGCAACCATCAGAAGCTGGTTGAGATTACCCCTTCCCCCTGGCCGGGCATGACAGAAGCGCTTCGGGCAAGGCTTAAGGAATATGCCATCCGCCTTGTGAAGGCCGTGGAGTATTACTCCCTTGTCACGGTGGAATTTCTTGTGGATATGGAGGGCAACCCCTATCTCATTGAGGCCAATACCCGCCTTCAGGTGGAGCACGGCATCACCGAATGTCGCTATGGGGTGGACCTGGTGGAAGAGCAGATTGCCATTGCCTATGGCTGCAAGCTGCGCTTCAACGAGGAAAACACAAGGCCCAACCAGTTTGTCATGCAGGTGCGGGTGAACTGTGAGGATCCTAAAAAAGGGTTTGCGCCCAACGCAGGCCGCATTACCCGCTACATTTCTCCCGGCGGCCCCGGGGTAAGGCTGGACTCCTGCGTATCCGCAGGCTATGAATTTCCCTCCCAGTACGATTCCGCAGCGGCCCTGCTCATCACCTATTCCAGCACCTGGCCCAAGTGCGTGTCCCAGATGCGGCGGGCTTTGAGCGAGTACATGATTTCCGGGGTGAAAACCACCATTCCCTTTTTCAAGGCCGTTCTGGAACGGAAAGACTTTGTGGCGGGGCAGTACGACACCAAGTATGTACACCGGAATCCGGATATTTTTGATTATGTGGATCAGCAGCCCGAAGCCTTACGCCTTTCCCGTCTCATTGCGGACATCTCCGCCAAGGGATACAACGAATTCCTTTCTCTGGATGCCTACAGAGGGGTGCATGACAAGCGTCTCGGGCCCTGCAACCCCGTGATTCCGGGCATGCTGGACAGGGGCTTCAGGGACCCTTCCCCCCTGGACAGGGGACAGAGCCGGGAGAGCATTCTTGATTATGTGCGTACGGCGGGAAAAATTTTCTTTTCGGATACCACATGCCGGGATCAGACCCAGTCCAACTCCGGAAACCGTTTCCGTCTGGCCGAAGACCGGCTCATCGGGCCCATCCTCGATAAATGCGGCTTTTTCTCCCTTGAAAATGGGGGCGGTGCCCATTTCCATGTGGCCATGTTGGGTAACATGACCTATCCCTTCAAAGAAGCGGAGGAATGGAATGAGTTTGCGCCGCATACCTTAAAGCAGATTCTCATCCGTTCCACCAATGTGCTGGGTTACAAGCCCCAGCCCAAAAACCTCATGCGTGTCACAGGGGAGATGATCTGTGAACACTATGATGTGATCCGCTGCTTTGATTTTCTGAACCACATTGAAAACATGCGGCCCTTTGCCGAGGTGGTGCTGCCCAAAAAGACCAAGATCTTCCAGCCTGCCATTTCCATGAGTTACGCCAAGGGCTTTGATACGGCGCATTACCTTTCTGTCACTGCGGAGATCCTGGATATGGTGGCGGATGTGGCGGGTGTTTCCGTGGAAGAGGCCACCCGCATCATCATTCTGGGCTTAAAGGATATGGCTGGTGTCTGCCCGCCCCGCATGATCCGGGATCTGGTGGCAAAACTCCGGGAAAAATATCCCGATCTCGTGCTGCACTATCACCGCCACTGCACGGACGGGCTTTTCTCCCCCGCCCTTGCCGCAGCCGGTCAGGCGGGCTGCCATATTCTCGATGCGGCCATCGGCGCTTCCGTGCGTTGGTACGGTCAGGGGGATGTGCTGGCCACAGCAGCCTTGATGGAGGAGGAATATGGTCTGCCCATCAGTCTCGATAAGGAGAAGGTGCGGGATGCGGGGTTTGTGCTGAAACAGATCATGCCCTACTACGACCGCTATACGGCCCCTTATTTCCAGGGTGTGGACTATGAGGTGGTGCAGCATGGTATGCCCGGCGGTGCCACCAGCTCTTCCCAGGAAGGGGCCATGAAGCAGGGCTATATTCATCTCCTTCCCTATATGCTGAAGTATCTGGCTGGTATCCGTCAGATTGTGCGCTATCACGATGTCACTCCTGGCTCCCAGATCACCTGGAACACGGCTTTCCTTGCCGTGACCGGGGCTTTCAAGCGGGGGGGGGAGAAAAATGTACGCAGACTTCTTGATGTACTGGAAGCGGTGGTGAACACACCGGAGGCGGCCTTGTCCCAGGAGCTGAAAAAAGCCCGTCTGGAGATTTACAAAGATGCCAATGATGCCTTCCGGGATCTCATTGTGGGGAAATTCGGTCGTCTGCCCTTAGGCTTTCCGCCGGACTGGGTGTATGAATCCGCCTTTGGACCGGATTACAGAAAGGCCATGGAAAACCGTACCGAGGATTCTCCTTTAAAATACCTTCCTCCCATGGATCTCAAGACGGAAAGGGATGCCCTGGTCAAGGCCCTTAACCGGGAACCCACGCCCGAGGAGATTGTCCTTTACCTCAACCATCCCGGAGACGCCCTGAAAACCATCCGGTTCCAGGAAAAATACGGAGAACCCAATAACCTGCCCCTGGATGTCTGGTTTGAAGGGGTGGAGAAGGGCAGCTCCTGTTCTTTCCGGGACAGCCGAGGCATGCCCCATGAGATGACCATTCTCGATATCTCCGAGCCGGACGACGACGGCAATGCGGTGGTGCGTTACCATCTGGATTCGGAAATCCTCACCCATGTGGTGAAGGTGGCCCAGCCTGTGCGGGGCGGTTCGGCAGGAATGGAGCTTGCCGATCGGGAAAATCCTTACCACATCGCTTCCCCTTCCAACGGCGATCTCTGGGTCACCCATGTGAATGTGGGCGACATGGTGAAGGCCGGGGAGGAGATTTTCAACATCTCCATCATGAAGCAGGAAAAGGCCGTGCGCACCACTGTGGATGGCCGGGTGAAGCGGGTGCTCAAGGCGGCCCGATACCAGGTGGACCGGAAGATGGTGCCTGTGAAGGACGGGGAGCTTCTTGTGGAACTGGAGCCCGTTTCCGCCAACCGCTGCAGGGGCTGCGGCGCACCGGTTCAGGAAGTCTATGTTTTCTGTCCGGCCTGCGGTAAAAAGCAGGGTTAGAAAAAACAGGGCGAGCTCTTGACACAGCTCCCATTTATGCCATGACAGAAGGCGGCCTTCGGGCCGCCTTTTTGCACACAGCCCCATGAAAAAAGGGGGGCTTTCAGGCTTGGACTCTGAAAAGGAAAGGACGTCCCATGAACGCCAAAGCCCGGTTAGGATGGATGGTGGATCTTGCTCTGGCCCTTTGTTTTCTTTTTCTGGCGCTGACAGGTTTTTTGTCCTGGATGATCCCCCATGGCAGGGCGAATCCGGGGGCTCTCCAGAGTTTCAGGCATTTTCTGCAGGATGTGCATGCCGTCACGGCTGTGGTTTTTTTCTGTGGAATCCTGCTGCATCTCTGGTTGCACTGGTCTTATATCCGTAAGAATCTGAAAGACATGGGCTGGTGGTCATGATCCTCGGAAGGGATGGAAAATCCCTTTCCCAGGAGGCCCTGAACATGCGGGCGCGGGAGCTGGCTAAGGAAAAACAGGTGATGATCCTCGGCGTCTGCGGACCCGATGGGCCCTGGGCGGCTCCGGTGTACTATGTCTTTTCCGAAGGGGCGTTCTGGTTTTTTTCATCACCGGAATCCCGGCATATCCGCCATGGCAGACAGGCTTCGGCCAGTGTGTATCAGGATGGCGGCAACTGGAAGAAGATCTGCGGTCTTCAGATGACAGGCCGCATCCGGCCGGGGGGCAGCGGCTCCCCTTCGGCCTTTGCCCGGTACTTAAGGAAATTTCCCTTTATCAAGGAAATGGCCGGAGCAGGGATGTACGACCCCAAGCAGTTCGGAGAGCGTTTTGGCAACCGCTTTTTCCGCTTCATACCGGAATATGTTCTTTACGGAGATAACCGCCTGGGCTTTGGTTTTAAGCGTCAGGTGACCATGACGGAGGAAGAGCAGGCATGAGATACCAAAGCCTCTGGGAGGCCGTGCTGGATCTGGAAAAAAAGGGAGATCTTGTGCGCATTGCCGAGGAAGTGAACCCGGATCTGGAAATGGCCGCCATCCACCGCAGGGTGCAGGAGGCGGGAGGGCCTGCCCTTCTTTATGAGCGGGTGAAGGGGTCTCCCTTTCCTGCGGTTTCCAATCTTTTCGGTACCCTGGAGCGGGCCCGTTTTCTGTTCCGGGATACCCTTGAAGCCGTGCAGACCCTGGTGGCGGCCAAGGCCGATCCCGCAGGGCTTCTGCGAAGGCCGTCCTCCCTTCTTTCCCTTCCCCGCACCCTGATGGCCTCCCTTCCCCTTCGTAGGGGGACAGGGCCTGTGCTGGCCCATGAAACCCGCATCTCGAAGCTGCCAGCGGTGCGCTGCTGGCCAAAGGACGGGGGGGGATTTATCCTTCTTCCCCAGGTGCTCAGTGAAGATCCTGAAAAACCGGGAATCTTTGCCACCAATCTTGGCATGTACCGGGTACAGCTTTCGGGCAACGCTTACCGGCAGGATGCGGAAGTGGGGCTGCATTACCAGATCCGCAGGGATATCGGCATCCACCACAGCAGGGCTGCGGCTCTGGGGAAAAGACTTCCGGTGAGCATTTTTGTGGGCGGGCCTCCGGCCCATACCCTGGCTGCGGTCATGCCCCTTCCCGAAGGACTTTCCGAGCTGGTCTTTGCAGGCGCTCTCGGAGGCAGGAATTTCCGTTATGCCCGCAAAGGCGATCATATTCTCAGTCTGGATGCGGATTTCTGCATCACAGGGTATGTGGCCGAAGGTAAAAAACCCGAAGGCCCCTTCGGGGATCATCTGGGGTATTACAGCCTGGTACATGACTTTCCCTATCTGGAAGGGGTGCGGGTTCATCACCGGAAAAATCCCCTCTGGCCCTTTACCGTGGTGGGCAGGCCGCCTGCGGAAGACACGGTTTTCGGTCAGCTCATCCATGAGATCACAGCCCCCATGGTACCCGTTTCCCTGCCCGGTGTGGCTTCGGTACATGCCGTGGATGCGGCGGGCGTGCATCCTCTGCTTTTAGCCATCGGTCAGGAGCGTTTTGGTCCGGAGCATTCCCGGCCCATGGAGCTGCTCACCCAGACCTCGGCCATTCTGGGTTTTGGTCACTGCTCCCTTGCCAAATACCTTTTCATGGTGGCGAAGGAAGATGATCCGACGCTGGATATCCACGACATTCCCGCCTTTTTCACCCATCTGCTGGAACGGGTGGACTGGGAGCGGGATCTGCATTTCCATACCCGCACCACCATGGATACCCTGGATTATTCGGGTTCCGGCCTGAATCAGGGTTCCAAGCTTGTGGTAACGGCCTGCGGACCCCGCAAACGCCGCCTGGGCGTAAAGCTTCCCGAAGGCTTCAGGCTTCCCGAAGGGCTGGATGCGGTTTGCGTGGTGCTTCCCGGTATTCTTGCCGTATCCGGCATGGCGCCTGGAAAGGAGGCGGGCCAAAGCGCCCGCCGGATCGCCAGGGCGCTCCACAGGCAAAAAGGGCTTTCCGGGGCGTTTCCCCTGGTGCTTCTCGTGGATGACGCGGCCTTTGCGGCCAGACGGGAGGCCAACTGGCTCTGGGTGGCCTTCACCCGCAGTGATCCCGCAAGGGACGTGCACGGTGGCGGGAGTTTCATCCGGGACAAGCACTGGGGCTGCAAGGGACCCCTTGTCATTGATGCCCGGGTAAAGGACCACCACGCGCCGGGCCTTGAAACGGATCCTGCGGTGGAAAAGAGGGTGGAAGCCCTGGCCGCACCGGGCGGGCCGTTGCATGGGGTGTTCTGAAAGCCGAAACCCATGGGAGGATGCGGGAGCGTATGACAGAGAAGGTCATTGAGATTCCAACCCTGAACGATGGCCCGCACGATTTTGCCCGTCTGTTTGGGATCTGGAAGGCGGTGAACCAGAACGGGGGGAATGTCCGTTTCGATTTTTCCCGCTGCAACTTTCTGAGGCCCAATGCCGTGGCTTTTCTCGGTGGCCTGGCGCGGCTGATTGAGTCCCGCAGGGGATCGGTGCTTTTTGACTGGCATACGCTGCGTAATCATGCGGTGATGGTAAATCTTTGTCAGAGTGGTTTTGCCGGAACCTTTGCCTATCCGTCCTCAGGGTGGGACGGGAATTCCATTCCGTATCGGGAGGATAAGGGGCTCGATAATAAGGTTCTCGATATGAATGGCATTATGGATTATCTGACCTACGGCTGGATCGGCAGGGGGTGGGTGCATGTCAGTGATCGGCTGCGTGACGCCATTGCCGGGCGCATGTGGGAAATTTACAGCAATGCCATTGAACACAGCGGTACCAAGATCGGTGTCTTTTCCTGCGGCCAGCATTATGGGCGGCAAAACGACCTGATCCTTTCCGTTGTGGATTTTGGTCGAGGAATTCCTGCCAATGTGCGATCCTTTCTCCGTCAGTATGTCGAAGAGTCTCTGGTTTCGAGGCTTTCAGGTGCGGCATGTCTGAAATGGGCTTTTGGACGTGGCAACAGCACCTGTGCAGGTGGTGTTGCCCGTGGACTTGGTCTTGACCTGCTTTAAGGAATTTGTCCAGCTGAATCAGGGAAAGCTTGAGATCTACAGCAACGATGGTTATGCCATTCTTGCCAAAGACGGAGAAAGGTTTGAGAATCGTGACATCTCGTTTGAAGGTACGGTGGTGCATATCACCCTGCGCTGTGACGAGAAGCTCTACCGGTTCCGTGAGGAAACGGACAGCCTTTAAGAGGGGAGCAGATTTATGGAACTATCCATCAGGGATCAGATTGGTCCGCGCTGCATCATCAGGGAGGATGGACAAAGGATTTATGATGCCATTCATGGGCCGCTTAAAAGCGGTGAAACCGTTATCCTTGATTTTGAAGGGGTGAACCAGTTCGCCTCTCCCTTTTTCAATTTCGCCATTGGACAGCTGCTGAAGGACATCTCCGAAGACGAGCTGCATCGTCTGCTGCAGATGGAGCATCTCAATGAGACCGGCAGACTGGTGGTGGAACGGGTCATTGAGAATGCCGCCAGGTACCACGGTGACAGAGATTACCGCAAGATCGTGGATGATATTCTGGAACAGCAGGCCAGGGAGTCGGGCTGATGGCAATCCACTATACTGTGCGGGCCAAGGTGGTGGACATCTGCGCTGATACCCCGAAGGCTGCGGATGCTTTTCTGGTGGACAGCAATGTCTGGTATTGGATGACCTATCCCAATGCCACCTCACACGTTCCAGCACAGATTTCCGATTATCCGCGTTATCTGAACAATGCTCTGGAGGTATCGGCCAGGGTTTTTCATTCGGGCCTGACTTTGGCGGAACTGTCCCATATCATCGAAAAGACGGAACGTGAGATTTATGAGCGTAATATTCGCAACAGCATCCGGCCTAAAGAATTCCGCCATAATCTGGCCGGGCAGCGTGGACGTGTTGTGTCTGAGATACAGGCTGCCTGGGCGCAGGTGACCAGTCTTGCAGAGCCTCTGGCCCTTACCATTGATGGAGCTGTGAGCGATTCCGCTCTGAAGCGGCTGCAAAGCGAATACGTTGATGGCTATGATCTTTTCATGCTTGAATCCATGGGGCATCATGGTGTGGCTCAGATTATTACAGACGATGGCGACTTTGCTACCGTACCCGGCATTCAGGTTTTTACGGCCAACCGGAATGTTATTCAGGCTGCGAAGTCTCAGGGAAAGCTTGTGCTTCGTACTTAGATGGGAGCAGTCTTGTTTTGCATTTGCTTGTTATTGAAAATAAAACAACATGTTATATGTTTTTTTTGTATCGGGAATCCTTAGGAGAGGTTTTTTGCATATGGAAGTGACCCTGAATTTAAATGAGGACCTTGTAAAGTGGTATCAGAAGCGCTCGGCAAATTTTGGCCTGGATCTTGAGGATCTGGTGGATTTTGTGCTGAATGCCTATGCCAAGAAAACAGACCCAAAAAAAACCGCAGCCATCCCCTGCCGGGCACGGGCGGCTTCCGGCATGAGCGAGGCCGAGGCCCTGCAGTATGTGCATTTTCCCCTGGAAAAGCGTCTCTGGCATGATGCAAGGAAACATGCCGAAGAAGCGGAGATGGATGCCACGGAGTTTCTGACCCGCATGATCGATGAGTTTCTTTCCGGGCGGGCCTGAACCCTCACTTTTTTCCGGCGGGTATGCCATGCATTCACTTTTTTCCATGACCTGCGGGGATCTTGAAAACTGGCTGCGGCTTCACATGGGTAAGGGGGCCTTTCATGCAAAGGCCATTTACCGTGAGGTGCTGGATCTTGGAAATCCCGACTTCGGGGGACTTTCTGCCTTTGAAAAATCCGGGGATCTTGCCTTGCGCATTGCAGGAAAGCTTGAGATTCCCGAAGCCCGCATTGTGGAGACCGCAGGCACGGAGGATTCTTTTAAATTTGTGACAGCCCTTGAGGACGATCTGCGCATTGAGTCCGTGATTCTCACCATGGACCGTCACGAGACCCTCTGTGTTTCCACCCAGGTGGGCTGTCGGATGGGCTGCGCTTTCTGTGAGACCGGCACCATGGGGCTCATCCGCCAGCTGAAAACAGAAGAGATTGTCCTCCAGGTCTTTTCCGCGCGGCATCAGCTGAAACGGCCTGTCCGGAATGTGGTGTACATGGGCATGGGCGAACCCCTGGATAATCTGGATGCGGTGCTGAAGGCTGCGGAAGTGCTGGCGGATCAGCGGGGTTTCAACATTCCTTTGCGGCGTCAGACCCTTTCCACGGTGGGACTTGTGCCGGGCATGGAAAAGCTTGGGGCAAGGAGGCTTAAGAACCTCCATCTTTCCGTGAGCCTCAATGCGGCCACCAATGCTCTTCGGGATGTCCTCATGCCCGTGAACCGGGCCTTTCCCCTGGAAAGGCTTAGGAAAGCCATTGAGGATTTTCCCCTGCCTCCGGGCGGAGCCATTCTCCTTGCCTATGTGCTCATCCCCGGCGTGAACGACAGCCGGGAAGATGCCAAAGCCCTCACAGCCTTTGCCTCAGGGCTTCCCGTGCGTATCAATCTCATTCCCTACAATCCGGGACGGGAGGGAAAGTGGCCTGCAACGGAGGATGAAGACATTCACCGCTTTGGCGCTCTTTTGTACGAAAAGGGACTTTTTGTGCGCAAGCGCTGGAGCCGGGGCAGGGAGGTGATGGCGGGCTGCGGTCAGCTGGGGGGCAGACCGGAGAGCGGGGCTTGAAGCAAAATTCCGGGTGAAAAGGAGGATTCATGAAAGAAAACAAGGCCATGATGTGCCCACGGTGCCGCAGGATGCTCAGCCGGGACGAGGCCATCTGCCCCTGGTGTGGTCAGAAGCAGCCAGGCCACTGGTTCAGTGTCCAGCATATGGTGGCGCGCATAGGACGACCCGGTGAGGCGGTGAAGGGGCTGCTCTGGGTGAATGGAATTTTTTTTCTGTTATCCCTGCTGCTCAACCCCGCAGAAACCAAGTGGACGCTCAATCCCTTTGCAGCCCTTGCGCCGGATACCCGGAGCCTGCTCATGCTGGGAGCCACAGGCACCTGGCCTGTCCTGAAACATGGGGACTGGTTTACGCTCGTCACCGCAGGGTTTCTTCATGGTGGTCTTTTGCATCTGCTTTTTAACATGACAGCCCTTTACCATGTGGGGCAGCTTGCAGAAAGGGTTTTTGGCCCCTTTCGTATGCTTCTGATTTATCTTGTCAGCAGTGTCGCGGGTTTCGCCCTTTCACTGGCAGGGGGGGTAACCCTTACCGTCGGAGCTTCCGCCGCCATCTGCGGGTTGATCGGCGCTCTTTTGTACTACGCGAAGCGGCGAGGGGGCTTGCATGGCAGAATCATGTACAAACATACCCAGGGCTGGGTCATCGGACTTGTGGTTATTGGCTTTATCATGCCAGGAATCAATAATTGGGGGCATGGCGGCGGGTTGGTGGCCGGTATTGTGGCCGCAGCCCTGCTGGGATATTCGGAAATCCGGCGCGAAAAGGACAGACTTCGTCTTTTTGTCGGGATCCTGGCCCTTGCCGTGCTGGCTCTTCTCATCTGGGTGGCCATCACAGCGCTGATTTTCCGGGGGAGTCTGGGAAGGCTCATTTAAGGCAATTGGGATTTAAGCTCTTTTCCCGAACCCGAAAACCGCAGCCAGCATGTTCCGGGTATCCGGTGAAACCGCAAGCCCTATGAGTTCTTCCTCTGAAATCCATGCAGCCTCCTTTGCATCATCACCGGCGCAGAGTTCGCCTCCCAGATAGTGGCCCAGGACATCCACAATGAGATAGTGGTGCAGCAGACGGCCTTCGGCGTCGCGCTGGATAAGATCCATAACCCAGACCACGTCTCCTGCCCGGATGCGGATGCCCGTTTCCTCAAGGATTTCCCTTTCCGCCGCCTGGGCGTACCCTTCACCGAGTTGCATTCTGCCGCCAGGGATGGTCCATAAACCTGCGGCAGGTGCTTTTCCCCTTTTCACAAGCAGAACCCTTTTCTGATGGAACACCACAGCACCTACGGCGGGTACGGGGTAAAGGAGGTCTTTTTCCATGAAAATGTCTTTCTTTGCGGGCTGTTCATTGTCTGGGAAATTGTGCATACTTCCCCTGTAATGCATCCGGGCTTTTGTGGCAAAAAACTTTGTACGTCACGTTTACCTGTGAAGCAATCCCCATTGGAGGCTTTATGATTCTGGCCCAGGGCCTTGAAAAGTCCTACGAAGTGGATGGACGCAAACTGCCCGTTGTGCGTCCTCTGGATCTGCATATCCGCGCAGGAGCATTTGTGGCTATCCAGGGTCGCAGCGGCTCGGGAAAAACCACCCTTCTGACGCTGCTTTCCGGTCTGGATAAGCCCACGGCGGGCAGGCTGATACTGGATGGAGAGGACATCACGGACTGGCCCGAATCCCGCATGGCGGCCTTCCGGAATGGAAAAATCGGTTTTGTGTTTCAGGATTTTCACCTGATTCCCGGCATGACGGCCTTTGAGAATGTGCTTTTTCCTGCGGAACTGGCAAAGGAGCCCAAGGCGGCCTTCCGTGCGGAAATTCTTCTGCGTCAGGTGGGCCTATGGGAGCGCAGGGGACATCTGCCCCGTCAGCTTTCAGGCGGGGAACAGCAGCGGGTGGCCATCTGCCGGGCTGTGGTGAACCGACCTAAGATTATTTTTGCCGATGAGCCCACGGGGAATCTGGATTCGGGAGCGGCAGAGGATGTGATGTCTCTTCTTGTGGACCTGCAGGAGCGGGAGGGCGCTACCCTGGTGGTGGTGACCCACAGTCGGGAAGTGGCGGAAAGGGCGGATCGGCTCATCCTTTTGTCCGACGGAGAGGTGCGCCATGACAGTGCTGGCTAGGTTTCTGGGGCCTGTGCGGGCGGAGTGGCGGCATGCGCCGAAAACCGCTTTTTTGTTTTTTGTCTGTGTGGCTCTTTCCGTAGCGGCCTTTTCCGGCGTGGAAAGTCTGCGCATGGCCGCAGACCGCATGCTGCGGCAGGAGGCCAAAAGTTTCATTGCTGCGGACATGGAGGTGCGTTCGGCCTTCAACCTGTCGGCTTTGGTTCTGGAGAGGGCCACCCGCCTTGAAGACGAAGGACGCATACGCACGGCCTTTGCCACGGAGTTCATGGCCATGGCCCTTCCCGAGGAGGGACGCCCCACCCTGGTGGCAGTGAAGGCGGTGTCAGAGGGCTATCCTTTTTATGGCCAGGTGCGTTTGCGTTCGGGCCGCCCCCTTGGGGAAGTGCTGGAGAAGGGAAGCTTTCTTGCAGATCCCATGGCCCTGCGTCGCATGGGCGTGAAAAGCGGCTCCATGGCTCGGCTGGGGGACGGAGTTTTTATGGTGAAAGACGCCGTTCTTGCGGAGCCGGATCGTCCCATTGACATGGTGGGGCTGGCGCCCAGAGTTTTCATCCCCCACGAAGACCTGGAGCGAACGGGGCTTGCGGTGACGGGAAGCCGGGTGCGCTATCGCCTTCTGGTGGCCCTGCAGAAGGAAGAGGACAGGGCCTGGGTGAAAAAAGAGCTTGGCGAGGTGCTGTCGCCTGGCGTTGAAGAGCTGCGGACCTATGAAGATACGGGCTCCCAGGCCCTGCGCTGGCTGGATTCCCTCTTTTATTACCTTCGGCTTTGCGGCATGGGCATTCTGGTCCTGTCCGGTTTTGGTATCCGGGGCAGCCTTGTGGCGCTTTGGATGCGTAAGGAAAAGGGAGTCGCCCTGATGAAAACCCTGGGCGCAGGGCCTTGGCGCGTGGGCGGGCACATGGCGCTTTTTCTGCTAAGCCTTGTTATTCCAGCCCTTTTTGTGGGCTGGTTGGCAGGGTACGGACTGGCCCTTGGCATGGGGGCTCTGATGGCGGATGTGCTGCCCAGGGGACTGGATGTGGCGCTGTCACCGGAAACCCTCCTTACCACCTTTGGCGTGGGCTTTGGATTCACCTTTCTTTTTTCCATCCTGCCCTTCAGCCGTATGGTGCGTACCCCGCCTGTGCGGCTTTTGCAGCAGGGCGGGGGAGGGCAGGGAGCGGGGCGGCTGGCACAGGGGATTTTCTGGGTGGGGGTGATTTTTCTTGTTTTTCTTGCAGGCCGGATGCTGCAGCAGGCCGGAGGCAGCCGTATCCCCATCCTGATTCTCTTGGGGTTTTCTTCGGGTACCGTACTCTGTGCCTGGTTGCTCGTTGGGCTGGCGCGCCGTTTTCCCGCCCAGGGAGCCCGTCACCGGGTGGTGATGCAGGCCCTGAAGCGGCCCGGCGCAACCCCTGTGGCCACGGTGGCGTCCATGGCCATTGCCACGGGCATGGTGCTGGCCTTAGTCCTCATGGAACGCAACCTGACAAGACTTTTTCTGGAAGCCTTTCCGGAAAACACCCCAAGTCTGTATGTCATTGATATCCAGCCGGATCAGAAAAAGGCTGTGGAAGCCTTCGTGGGGCCGGACGCCCTTTTTTTTCCCATGGTGCGGGCGCGGGTGATGGCCGTGAACGGAAAACCCATTGATGCGGCTGTGGAAAGAAAGAAAAGAGGGGACAACCTGGGCCGGGAGTTCAGCCTCACCTGGCATGGGCTGATGGAGGATGAAACCCTTGTGGAAGGACGGTCTCTTTTCAGGGAGGATACGGACATGCCTCAGGTTTCCATCCTGGACTATATCCGGGCCACCTATCCCTTACGTCTGGGGGATCGTATCACCTTCCGCATTCAGGGTGTGGAGATGACGGCGGTGATCAGCAGTGTGCGTAAACGCAAAGATGGCAGTCTGAGGCCTTTTTTTGTCTTTAACTTCATGGAAAAGGATCTTGTGGATGCGCCCCACACCTTTTTCGCCGCCCTTTCCGCGGACAGGGAAGGACAGGAAGTGCTGGAGCGCCAGCTTGCGGAAAATTTTTCCAACATTCGTCTCATTGATGTCCGGGACATGATTGAACGCCATGCAGAACTTGCCCGGCAGATGGCTGTCCTTTTGCGGGCCTTTTCCATGGCAGCCTTTGGCGCAGGGCTTCTTGTCTGGCTGGGGGGCCTTTCCGCCACTGCGGCGGAGCGGGAAAAGGATGCGGTTTTACTGCGCATTCTGGGGGCAGACCATCGCTTTCTTCTTGGAACGGGCATTATGGAAACCGGGGTGCAGGGACTTTTTGCCATGATCCTCGGCATGCTCATTGCCCAAGGGCTGGCGGCCTATGTGGTGATCCGGGGTTTTGGCCTTTCCTATGATCCGGAAATCCTTCTTATGCTGGGGGCCGGAATTCTGGCACTGGGAGTGATGGTCCTGCTGGGGCTGGTGGCGGCCCTGCCTTCCATGGGAACACGGCCTGCGGATGCGGTGCGGGCAAGGGAGAGATGATGCTTTCTGAAAGGAAAACCCTTATGAAACACGTTTTTTGGGGCATGCTGCTTTGTTTTTTTCTCATCACATCCTGCGGGCAGAAACCCGATGCCGAGGCAGAGCGGCGGGAAAGGCCTGCCCGCATGGATACCTACACCCTCGTGGCCATGGGCGACAGTCTCACCGAAGGCTTAGGCGTTCTGCCCGATGCTTCCTATCCCGCCCGCCTGGAGGTCGCATTGCGGGAGAGGGGATGGCCTGTGACCGTGATCAACGCCGGGGTCAGCGGAGAAACTTCCGCAGGCGCTCTTTCCAGGGCGGACTGGATCATTCATCGCCTGAAGCCTGACCTTGTGATTCTCGTGACAGGGGCCAACGATGGTCTGCGGCGTCTTCCCGTGGATGCCATGGAGGTCAACATCCGCGCCCTTCTGAATCGCTTTGAAGAGGCGGGAGTTCCTGTGATTCTTGGGGGCATGCGGATGTTTTTCAATCTGGGTCCTGCCTATGTCCGGGAGTTTGAGGCCGTTTACCCAAGGCTTGCCAAGGAAAAAAAGGTGGACCTCATTCCCTTTTTCCTGGAAGGCGTGGCAGCCTCACCATCCATGAACCAGCCCGACGGCATCCATCCCAATGCCGAAGGGTACGGGGAAATCGTGCGGCGCATTCTTCCCTATGTGGAAAAAGCCCTGACCCGGCATGCCAGGTCAACCCCATGATGGAAGACCTGCCAGGATTTTCGGATGCGCCCTGAAAAAAACTTCCCATCTTGTATCTCTCCTGAATCTGTGGCATATACATACCGTATCCCAATTCATTTCTGTCTGATGTGTGCGCTGTTCCCATGGGTTTCCAGAAGGAGGAGAAGGCTTTTGTACGCGAAAGTCCCCATCATTTTTCCTTTCTGCAGGCCCTGAAAGGCATTCAGGTTCTGTATCCATGGGGCGCACAAACCATAAAGGCAAAGGAGGGTCGTATGGGAAAGAGAACATGGTGGGTGGTGTGTCTGGTTGCGTCCATGGCACTGGGCGGGGCCACGGGGGCATGGGCGGGAAGCCGGGAGGCTTCCTTCGCCCTTTTTAAGCGCTCCATTTCCCCTGTGTACCATTGGGGAGAAAATGGATTGATCACCGTTCCCAAAGCCGTGACTCTGGGCAAGGGGAACATCTATCTTGCGGGATCGGTTCAGGACGCCGGAAAACTGGAAGGGGATAACCTGTATCTGACGGCAGCCACCATCATGGCGGGAACGTCGGAGGATGTGGAGCTGGGCTACACCCGGCGTCAGTTTATCTGGGATAATTTCGATAAGACAGACCTTGAAATGGACACCTTTCATTTCAAGGCCAGGGTTTTTCACATGACGGATCACTATATTCCCCAGCTTGCCGTGGGAATCCATGCCGTCTCCCTTTCGGACAACGAGTTTTCCTCCAAAGATGAGATTCTGTTCAACCCCTACCTTGCGGCAACCATCCAGGTTCCCCTGGGAACGGAAAAGGCCATGTTTTCCGTCACCGGCGTTGCCGAAGTCCTGTACAATGAAGGCGAAAGCGGCGAAGCTTTTTTCAGTGCAGGCGCGGATCTGGTACTCTGGGAAACCCTCTACCTTGTGGCTGAGATTCAAGGGATCAACCGTGACAAGGAAGATCATATTGTCAATTTCGGGGCTAAGCTTAAATCCGGATGGTTCAGCCTGGGCGTGAGTCTTTTCAACGCCCTGGAAGAAAAAGCGGCGGAAGATAAGGGGAAAAAGGAAGACAACAGCTACTGGATGGGGTATGCCGCCGTGGAAATCCCCCTGGGAAAAATCTTTGGCGGAAAAGACCGCTGAAAAAGGGGAGGTGAAAAATGAAACGTCACATGAATGCCGCCTGTCTGGCTCTGATCTTCATGGCCCTGTTCCTCAGCGCCTGCAATACCCGACCCATTCTGGGGGACAAGATTGTTACCCTGTACAATTCCGAGTTGCAGGAAACCAAAACGTTTGCGCCCATGGATACCATGTATGTCCGGGTGGCGGGTCTGGGACCGGAAAAATATTATGCGGTTTTTGTAACGGATGCCCAGGGGCGGGAGATCACCCGCATTGAGGTGCAGAGTGATGAGAGGGGACTCATTGATCAGGTTCCTCTCTGGTATGACATGGGTCTTTACAGGGAAGCCAAGGATAAGCCGCCCGTAGTCCGGAAGGTCGGAGATGTGGACATCGAAGCTTTCCATGTACGGGTAAAAAGTCTTTCAGACGGTCAGACCGATTTCCGCCAGCCCATGTGGATCCGTTTCAAGAAAGATCCCAACCAGACCACCAATCCCAAGCCCGTTGTGTATGCGGTGTACCGGGATTCGACGGATGGAAAGTTTTACCCGGAAAACGCCTTTGAGGAGAGCCAAAGCCGTAAGCCCAATGGTGTGGATCCCAGCGATAAGACAAAGGTCTATGTGGAAGCGCGGCGAATTCCTGCGAAAATAGGCCGTCGGGATATCACGCAGGTGGATTTTTATGTTCTGCCCTTTCATGGCGGTTTATTGGAAAACGGTGCTGTGCTGAAGAGTGATATTGTGAAAACCGTTGCTGTAGAGACCAACGCTCAGGGCGAACGTTTTATTGAAGGGGCTTTGCTCTGGGATCTGAACGAGGGGCCCAAGCTTGTGAATCCCCATGAAGACAATATGGCCTATATGATTGTCATGGACGTGGACCAGAATGGTCGTTTTGACCTGGGCGTGGATACAACCCGGGATGGCCTTGTGGATGATTACATTGACGGGATTGATGGCATGGGGGTACCGGGTTTTATCGTTCTGAATACCCCAGCCAATGATCTTTTCATCATCATCAGGGATGAAGCCGGGAACGCGGTGAACGCGATCCCGGAAAGAAACAACGAAAAACGTCTCTTTTTTAACATGGACAACATCGTTTTCCCGCAGCAGAACCCTCCGTTGGGTGGGGATCTGATTGGTATTCTTTTGAGAAACCCTGATGGCGATCTTATTTTAAACCGTAAGGATATTCCCGTACAGGCCGCAGCAGGTCTGCGTCTTCTTCCCTTTGTGGAAAATGTGGAGTTTCTCAATACAAAAACCATAAATCAGGATAGCCACACCTATAAGCACCCTTCTCCTTCTGGTGATCTGAGCGCGGATGTTCTTCTGGATCTGATTGTGGATCTTAACAACAACGGTGCCTATGATGCAGGCGACATCCTCATCAAGGATGCGGTGCGTATTCTGTATGTGGAGCGCCAGCCTGAATACAGCACCTGTGCGGACGCAGCATGCAGTCAGCCGACGCAGTTTTTTGATGAATCCAATACGAAAAATGGTAAAACTTTTGTTTATCTGAAAGTACACAACATGCCGTCAGGCGCTTTGCCCTATGATATCCATGTGGTTCGGCATAAAAAAGAATGGAATCCGGGAGATGCCATCACAGCTCGCAGACTTTCGGTTCGGGATCAGGAGGGCAGCGGTGTGATTCCCGTCTGGGATCTCAATGGGGAACACAAGGTGATCAATCCGAGACCCGAAGACAGCAGCTATGATCTTATCATCGACAGAAATCGGAATGGGGTTTTTGATGGGGATGATAAGGTGCTGGGGATTGTGATTCTGAATACGGAAGCCAATGGCCTGCCCCGGGTTTCTTACGCCAACATTGCTTCCGGTGGGGTTTTTGGGAATACCTGGCAGCAGCACTGGACCGTATATTCCGAATACTGCGATTACAGGGATCTGTTCCAGGCCGATGGCAGAGGCACCAATCCCACAGGAGGCGGGTATGGGGTCAAGGCAGTCTTTAATCCCTATTTCAGGTGGTTTGACAATCCCAATCCGAAAGAGGAGATCGCCGGTATTTACTATGGAAGCTATGTGGACGTGTACATTGTGGATGCAAAGACCTTTGATCTCAGCCAATATGGACACGCAGGAGAACTGAACGACGCTGTGGATGTGCGGGGGCGTAAATCCACCCTTGCCATCCAGCCGTCCTGTTACAATGGCGCTGGCATGATGACCATCTGGCGTGCCCCCATGAAACCGGGTAAGTATTATGTGATCGTGGATGTGAATCGCAACGGCCGCATTGATGAAGGCGTAGACATCATTGACGCGGTGAACCAGCAGGGACGAACCATTGTCGAAGATGCCAGCATTGTGGGTTTCAGTGTGGAATAGGTAAAGGGCGTTTCCCTCCGCGTCAAGCGGGCGCGGAGGGAAACCCTTCCAGAATTCTGTTGCGGTGTGGGAAGCATGGGGATTTTGCGTAACCCCCATTTTTTACCGGCGTTCTTTTCGGCTCACCTTTACAAGCAAGAAAGGAGGTCTTAATTTTTCGCCAGTCCTTCGGTTGCTCTGTTCTTCTGAGTGACCCGATATCTTTCCTTCCTGTTCTTTTCCCTCCAAGAATTCTTACCCCAAGCAAGGAGTACCACCATGGATGTCAAAGACTACTGCAAAGGTACGGAAATGGAACTCACCGCATGGAAAGCCAAGCTTTATGACATGATGCGGAAATTCGACCGTTTGGCTTCCGCGGACAAGGAAAAGGTGACCCCGCACATTGAGGATCTGCACATGATCGTGGCGGAGCTGGAAGATCGTATTCACCAGCTTCGCTATGAATGCCCTGCACAGTGGGCTCCGGTGAAAGA
This sequence comes from Desulfobotulus sp., assembly GCF_034006065.1. Lineage (NCBI taxonomy): Bacteria > Pseudomonadati > Thermodesulfobacteriota > Desulfobacteria > Desulfobacterales > Desulfobacteraceae > Desulfobotulus > Desulfobotulus sp. Next base: position 43,083 of record NZ_JAVETM010000015.1, read on the forward strand.
CCGCATTGATGAAGCCCACGTGGATATGCGGGGACGCTATGAGAAAACCATGGAAGAGATCGGACGGTATGCGCCGGTGTCCATTGCCGGATAAGGGGTTTGTGGTAAATTCTTAAAAAAAAATGGTTCGGGCGGGAAGGCGAGGCCTCCCGCCTTTTTAGCAGGAAAAGAATGATTTCATGCTGCCCTGCCGGGATTCTGAGGGCGGATCAAAATCAACAGTGGGATTTTTTGAATCCATTGTAAGAAAATCTTATCCGTAAAAAGAATAAAGGAGGCCCCATGCGTGTGCAGGAAGGCGGGGAGGCAGGTGAGGGTTCGGCCATGCCCCTGTTCAGGGCGGAGTCTTCTTCTGTGCTCCGGAGGGGTGAAGGTCCTCTGGTTCAGGCAAGGGCCCTGTGCCGTCTCTATGGAGGAGGGGAAAAACCCTTCATGGCCCTGGATCATGTGGATCTGGATGTGGAAAAGGGCGCTTTTGTTCTTTTAAAAGGTCGCAGCGGTTCCGGAAAAACCACCCTCCTGTCTCTCCTTGCCGGTCTGGATCGGCCGGATTCCGGAACCCTCCGCGTGGGCGATCAGGATCTTTCCTCTGGCCTGAATCCGGATCTGGACAGCTTCCGTCGCCATGGGGTGGGGGTGATTTTCCAGACCTTTAACCTGCTTGCCACCCTTTCTGCGGAGGAAAACGTCCTTCTTCCCGCCTTGCTTGCGGGCAGAAGGGAGGGCGAGGCGAGAAAAAAAGCCAAAACCCTGCTGGCATCCCTTGACATGGGCCATCGGGCCCTGCATCTGCCCGCAAAACTTTCAGGCGGAGAAATGCAGCGGGTAGCCCTTGCCCGCGCCCTGATCAATGACCCGCCCCTGCTCCTTGCGGATGAACCCACGGGGAACCTCGATGAAAAAAACGCCATGGCCGTGATCCGTCTGCTGGCGGATCGGGTAGAAGAGGGACGGACCCTCATCATGGCTACGCACAGTGATATGGCCGATGCCTTTGCAAGCCATGTGATTCACCTTGTGGACGGCGGGATCGGAGGAGGTCCGGGATGAGAGTCTTTTTTTTTCTTTTGTTCCGGGTTTCTCTGCGTCATTTGCGCCGTCAGAGGGTGAGAACCTTTGCGGCCCTTTTCGCCATTGCCCTGGGGGCCTCGGTTTTTTCAAGCGTACGCATGGCCATTGATGGCGCAGGGGAGGCCTTTTCCGCATCCATGGACCGGATTACAGGCTTAGCGGAATTTCATATCACATCCGGAGCCGAAGGGGTTCCGGAAGGGCTGGTGGCAAGCCTGGTACACCATCCGGATGTGCGGGCCGCAGCACCCTTTTCAGTCGTGCATGTCCAGGCCCGCAGGCAGGAGACAGGAGAAGAGCGCCCCTTTCTGCTCATGGGGCTGGATCCCTTTCTGGATCCACCGTTCCGAGCTTGGCGTCCGGATGGGGAAGCCGGAGGGGGGATTGCGGAGCTTGTGACGCACCCCGGAGCCCTGCTTCTCACCGAAAGCCTGGCCCATCGCCTGAATCTTGAACCGGGCGATGCCTTCACAATCCTGCACGGCGGCAGACCCGCAAGGGTATTTGTGGCGGGCATTCTGGTGGACGAGGGGCTGGCCCTGGCCGAAGGTGGCGGCCTTGCCCTTGGGGACTTGGCCACTTTCCAGGAAAGTACCGGTCGCATTGGCGTGGTGGATCGGGTGGATCTCATCCTTCGGCCGGGTGCGGCGATCCACCGCATCCAGGCCCTGCTTTCGCCGGATCTTACGCTGAAGCCCGCGTCGGATTTCCGGAACACAGGTCTTGCCATGGTGCGGGCGTACCGCATGAACCTGCTTGTGATGGGCTTTGTTTCCCTTTTTGTGGGGATGTTCCTTGTTTATAGCGTGGTTGCTCTGAACGCCGCATCCCGCAGTGGGGAAGTGGCCATGCTCCGGGCCTTAGGGGTTTCCCGCAGTCGTGTTTTTCTGCTTTTTCTGACAGAAGGCCTGATGCTGGGGCTTTGGGGCTGGCTTTTTTCCCTGCCCCTCACCCTGCTGGCCTATCCTTTTTTGCAGGAAGGCGTGGGCGGAACGCTTTCCACCCTGTTCTGGGGAAGTAGGGCTGGTGCGGCCTTTGCGTTTCGTTTTCAGGATTTTTTTCTCACCCTGGGCTTGACGCTCCTGGTGTCTGCCCTTGCTGCCCTGCAACCGGCCTTGCAGGCCATGGGACTTTCTCCCAAGGGGGTTCTTGCAGTATCGGATATTCTGGGCGGGGGAGAAAAAAAACAGGCGCGATCCCTGATGCTGGGCCTTGCACTCTGGGTTCTCGTTCCTTTTTTTTCAAGGCTGCCCACTTTCTGGGGCTTGCCTCTTGGGGCTTACCTTGCGGCCTTTTCCCTTTTTGGCGGAACAGCTCTTTTCATGCCGTGGTTTTTTGCCCGGATGGGGCCGGGGTTGGCCCGTATTCTGGGCCGTGGTTTCGGCCCTTCCGCCTTTCTTGCGGGTCGCCAGTTTCGGGAAAGCGGAGGCCGCATTGCCCTTGCTGCCGGATCGCTGACCACGGCGGTGGCCCTCTTTGTGGCCCTTTCGGTCATGGTGACCAGTTTTCGGGAGACGGTGCGCACCTGGGTGGAGCAGAGCATAGGGGGAGACTTATTTGTGCGGCCGAGAATGGCGGAGTGGAATGGTTACCGCTATTCCCTGGGATCTGAGGTGAAAAATCGGCTTGAAGGACTTGATGGCTGGGATCTTCTTTCCTATCGCAGGATTCACCTTGAACAAGGAGGGCTTGCCTTTGACCTGGAGGCCATGGACCTTGAGGTTCTTTTCCGGCATGGGGATTTTCTGGCTGTGTCCGGTGATCCCAGGACAGTTCTGAGTACGAGGGACGAAGGCCCCCTTGGCCTGCTTGTCTCGGAACCCGGCTTGCATCTCCATGGCCTGGCGCCTGGCATGCGGCTGGAGTTTGTGGTGGATGGCAAGCCCGTTCTTTTTGAAATCAAGGCTGTGGTTCGGGATTTCCGAACCCGAACCCTGGCGCTTTTTTGTGACAGAGAGGCCCTTTCCCGGAAAACGGGACGGGATATCATCTCCGGTGTGCGACTTTTTGCAAAAAAGGAAAGGAACCTGAACGCAAGAGCGCTGGAGGCGGAGACAGGAGGTCTGCAGAGTCGTCTGTTGGCGGATTTTGGGGATGAGATTGAGGTGGCAGACGGGCTTTTTCTGAGAAAAAGGATTCTTAAGATTTTTGATGAGACCTTTGCCATTACCTTTGTGCTTCTCTCCATGGCCCTTGCCATTGCGGGACTGGGGGTGGCCACTACCCTCACCCTCAGGGTGATGGCAGGCAAGGTGGGGTTTGTCACCCTGAAGGCCCTGGGAGCTTCGCGGTCCCAGATCCGCGGTATGGTGCGCTGGGAGGCGAGCCTTTTGCTGATCTTCTGTCTTCTTGCGGGCCTTGGTTGCGGTGCTGTGCTTTCCTGGCTGCTCATCCATGGCGTCAACCGCCAGTCCTTTGGGTGGACCTTTATCGTAAGCCTTGATGTTCAGGGATTGATTTTTGGGCTGGGTCTGATTGCAGGCGCAGGATTTCTCGCCGCAGGCCCTGCCATTGCCGTGGCCCTGAAAGCCCGGCCAGCGGACGCCCTTCGGGAGGGAAATGGATGAAGATCATCGGAATATTCTGTCTTTGCCTTCTGCCTTTCTGGACCTTTGCCAAGGACTTTCCCAGGGTGGAGGGCCCATGTGACCTGCGTTTTCCTGAAGATCACGGTCCGCATCGGGATTTTCGTACGGAATGGTGGTACTACACGGGAAATGTTCGGACGGAAGCAGGCCGGGATTTCGGGTATCAACTGACCTTTTTTCGTTCCCGCCTCGTGGCTCCAGGCCGGATTCCACCGTCTGAAAACCCCTCGGCCTGGCGCGCGGAAGAGGTATGGATGGCCCATGCCGCGGTCTCAGATATGCAAGGAAAAAGGCATGTCCATGCCTCACGACTTATGCGGGAAAATCCTGGCCTGGTGCAGGTTTCCATGGAGAAAGGACATTTTACCCTGACCATGGGAAGCTGGCGTCTGGGGCTGGGTGAAGGGCGGCACACGCTGACGGCGGAAAGTCCGGATTTTGCCTTTCACCTGGATCTGGTTCCGGAAAAACCTTTGATCCTGCATGGGGAAGGGGGATACAGCCTCAAGGGAAACGCACCGGAAAGGGCGAGCTGCTATTATTCCTTTACCCGGCTGCAAACAGAGGGAATGGTGGAGATGGGCGGGCAATCCTACCGGGTGAGGGGGCTTTCCTGGATGGACCATGAATTCTCCTCAGAACCCCTGGACCCGGAGGCCGTGGGCTGGGACTGGTTTTCCATCCAGCTTGCCGATGGGTATGATCTGATGGTTTTTCAGGTACGGGCCAAGGATGGCAGCGGCCTGATGACATCGGGAACGCTTGTGGATCCGGAGGGAAAAAGCCTTCCAATCCCCATGAAAGATGTGGCATTATCGGTTTTGTCCACATGGCGCAGCCCTGGGACGGGAGGGCTTTATCCCGCCTCGTGGCGCCTGAAGATTCCCACCCTGGATCTTGTTCTCTTCCTGGAAAGCCGTCTGGAAGATCAGGAAATGCGTTCTCAGGAAACGCCGGGCAGTGTGGTGTACTGGGAGGGCAGCATTGCTGTTTCGGGCAGGCACAGGGGAAAATCCGTGAAAGGACAAGGCTATGCCGAGTTAACGGGCTATGCGGGGTCCCTGGCGGGACGACTGTGAAAAGCGTTTGATTTTTTTTAAAAAAGAGGAAGGTTATTATGGCCGAGACATCCGTTTTACCCCAGGACCTTGAAATGGTCCTTGAAACCCTTGAGCGGCGTATCCGTGAACTTTCCCAGGTTCTGGGAAAGGGGGCGGATCCACTGGATGCAGCGGACAGACTGCGTCTTGGGGCCTGGGATGTGGCGGATACGGGCCTTTGCATTGTGGATGAAGCGGGCTGTTTTGTGGATGTGAATCCCGCTTATACCCGTATTTACGGATACACAAGGGAAGAGCTTCTGGGAAAATCTTTTACCCGGATGCTGCCGCCGGAAAAAAGGGAGATGGGACAGAAAGCCCTGGATCTTTTTTTTAAAAACGGCGCAGAACCTTCCATGGAATGGGAAGTTCTGCATAAAGACGGCAGCCCTCTCCGGATTCTGGCCACAGCCGGGCTTTTGCAGGACAAGGAAGGCAGACGCTACAAGATCACCAGTGTCATGGATGTGGGAGAAGCCCGCAGGGCCAGGGAACTGCAACGGCGCTTTGGCCGTATTTTTGAAAATCTCAAGGAAGAGATCTTTCTCATTGATACGGAAACCCTCCTTTTTGAGGAAGCCAATGCCAGCGCCCTGTTCAATTCCGGATATGCGCTGGAGGAATTGCGGGAGTGCCACGCCTGGGAACTTTTCATGGGGCTTACGGAAGAGGGATTCCGGGATCTGGTGGAAGATATGGACCAGAGTACGGAATGCGGTCGGCTTTTTACAGCCCATATCTGCCGCAAGGACAAAACCTGCTATGAGGCGGAGCTGCGCCTGCAGCGCATTGAAACCGGCGAGGTTGCGGTTTTTGCCATGCTGGTGCGGGATATCTCTGACGCCATGCGTACCCTGCGGGCCTTAAAAGAAAGTGAAGAAAATCTTTCCGAAGCCCAGAAGATGGCGGGCATCGGGAGCTGGAAGTGGGAGCGGGGCACGGATAAGGTCTACTGGAGCGCTCAGATGTTCAGGATCCTGGGCATGCCGGAAAAGGGCAGCGTACCTTCCCTGGAAACCTTTTTGCGACGGGTGAGCGAAGGCGACAGAAAGGCTGTGCGCGAGGCTCTGGATGCGGCCTGGACGGATGGCAGAACCATTGGGCTTGAACACGGGATTGATGTGGATGGCGAGCTGCGGGTGCTTTCGGTCACGGGCAGGGCGGTGCGGGATGCCGAAGGTGAGGTGCAGAGGCTTGTGGGCACGGTGCAGGACATCACGGAAAAAAAACGGGTGGAGGCCGAGCTGCAGAAGCTGACCATGGCCATGGAGCAGAGTACGAACATTGTTTTTATCACGGACAGGGAAGGGCATATCACCTATGTGAACGCCATGTTTGAAAAGGTGACAGGCTACCTGCGGGAAGAGGCCATTGGTCAGAATCCCCGCATCCTGGCTTCAGGAGAAACCCGGCCTGAAACCTATGCCGCGCTCTGGGAAACTATCCTTTCCGGTCATTCCTGGCGGGGTGATTTTAAAAACAAGACCAAGACGGGCAGGTATTACTGGGGCAAGGGGCTCATTTCACCGGTGCGGGGATTGGGAGGGGAAATCGTCAATTTCCTGGCCATCCAGGAAGACATCACAGAAAAAAAGCAGACGGAAGCGCGAGCCCTGTACCTGGAAACCTATGATGTTCAGACCGGCCTTCTCAACCGGGACAGTTTCATCCGCAGATTGGGAGAAGCCTTTTCCGGTGGCGGTGCGGGTATGCTCATTGACATTGACAGCTTCAAGCTGGTTAATGATCAGATCGGTTACGCCAAAGGGGATCGGGTGCTGAGATTTCTGATCCGGAGTGTGCGTCAGATCCTGGATGCCCGGCTGCATGCGAATTCCTGGTTCATGGGACGTTTTGGCGGAGATCAGATGGCTGTTTTTGTGCAGAATATGGGGGCTGCGGAATGCCTGGCTCTGGGAGAGGAAATCCGCAGCCATGTGGAGGCCAGCCGTTTTGAAGACGGAGGCGTACGCCTGACCGTATCCGTGGGTCTGGCCCTCATTCCCGAGCACGCGGGGGATGCCATCACCTTTCTTGCCGTACTGGATGCCGCCCTGGGCAAGGCCAAGGAGCTGGGGAAAAACCGGTGCAGAATTTTTGTACCCGAAGATCGGGAAGGGGAGCTGAAACGGGCTACCTTTTATCAGAAACAACGCATTCTGGATGCCCTGGCCGGAGACCGTTTTGAGGTCTGGTATCAGCCCATTCTCCATGTGTCCTCGCAAACTGTTCTGCACTATGAAGCGCTTGTGCGCCTGCGGGAGCCGGACGGCAGGATTGTGCTGCCCGGCGCTTTTATCCAGGCTGCGGAACGACATGGTCTGGTGGGTTCCATCGACCGGGTGGTGGCGCGGAAAACCTTTGCCTACCAGACCCGGCTGAAAGAAAAGGGACGACTGGTATCCTTTTCCATGAATCTTTCGGGCAGGGATCTTGCGGATGCGGGGATGGCGGTTTTTTTGAAAAAAAGCATCCAGGAAACGGGGGCAGATCCCAAGCGGCTGATTTTTGAGATCACGGAAACCGCAGCCATCCAGGATATGGACAGGGCCCTGGAGTTCATCAGCCAGATGAAGGCCCTGGGCTGCCGTTTTTCTTTGGATGATTTTGGTGTGGGGTTCACCAGTTTTGTCTACCTGCGGGAGTTGGGGGTGGATTTTATCAAGATTGACGGCTCTTTTGTGCGGAACCTGCACGAAAGACAGGAGGATCGCAGCGTGGTGCGGGCCATTGTCCAGGTGGCCAGGGAAATGGGCATCCGCACGGTGGCGGAGTTTGTGGAAAAACCCGAAACCCTGACCCTCTTGTCGGAAATAGGCGTGGATTATGTTCAGGGTTTTTTGATCGGCAAACCCGCCCCTGCCTCCCTGGACCTGAAAAATGCCCTCACCAGCCGGATGGTGGGGTAAAGACGGAAGGATTTTTCCAGAAGAGAAGAAAAAATTCCCGGAATCTGCGCGAGAAGTCTTAAAATGCGGATTCCGGGATTTTTATGGGCCAAGGGGATGGAGAATTTTTCCCTTGGGATCAGAGGTCTTTTGCCGTGAGAACAAAGGATTTTTCTTTGCGGATGGGGTGGTAGGAGTTTTTGGCATGGGCCAGCCCCGGCTCGTCCATGTCCGACTCCTTGTTGATGAACACGATATCCGGTGAAAAGAGCCTGCGGCAGCACTCCCGGTCAAAATATTGATAAAGTCCCTTGATGGACCCGAGAGCCTTTTCAAAGTGGAGTACGCCCATGTCCTGGGTGAGGCGATTGGCAATGCCAAAGGCCACAAGCCTGCCATCGATTGAGAGACGCAGGCCTCTGAAATGCGAGTCGTCAATGAGGCGGATGGCGTTGGCTGCGGCGATTTTTTCACAGGCCATGTCCGCTTCCGGATCCCGCTCACAGTTTCTTTCCCTGCACCAGAGCTCAAGAAAATCCAGACATTCGGGAATATCCTCAGGGCCTATGGCGGCAATGTGAATGCGGTCTTCCGTGAAGCTGCGTTCAAACTGAGAGATGAGGTTGCGTTTTTTGGAGTATTTTCTCCCCTTGAGCTCGCTAAGATCCTCTTTGAGGTAAATATAGTCCGTGTAGGCGCTTTGTTCTTCCACCCGAAAGAAAACCTCAAGGTCCTTTTCTCCCACCTTGCGGATCCAGGTTTCGGGTACAAACCAGTAGGTGGGAAAACCGGAATCCAGGCAAAGCCGATGCAGGGCCTCGGGCGTCCAGTCTTTTTCCGGAGCCAGCGGCAGGATCAGATGCCTCAGTTCTGTCTTCTGGGTGTATTCCGCGGCGATGATGAGGCTGTCTTCCGTAAGGGCGGCCACAGGATAATAGGCCTGGGTCTGCCAGGAGAGAAGGGAAGGCAGGGAATAGCTGCACAGCGGGTAGGCCTGATTTCTGAAAAAAGGAGCCAGTCTGTCATAGTCTTGCAGGGTGATCTTGTGAAACTTCATCTGCTTTCCGAATGTTCCGGGCCAAGGCCCATGATGTGAAGGGTTTTTTCATGGAGCATGGGCAGGGACCTGGGCATGACCCCAAAACCCAGCTTTTCATAAAAAGGATGGGAGCCCCGCTCGGCAATGAGGCCGATCCACTCGATGCCCTGCTCAAAAAGAAGGCGGCAGAGCTCTTCAATGAGACGGCCTCCGATGTTGTTTCCCCGGTGCGGTGGGGCTACGGTGACATCCTGGATGTAGGCATCGGATACGCCGTCACTGATCACTCGGCCCATACCGATGATGCGGCCCTTTATTTGGGCGGTCAAAAAAAGATGGCTACCAGCGACGATGCGGGCAACCATGTGGGTGTCCGGAGGTCCCTGCCACCAGTTTTCTGTCTGGTAGAGGGTGAGAATTTCCAGACATTCATTCAGTCCGGGGTCTTGGAGGACCAGGAATTGAGGCATTGGAGGTATTCCTTGGAATGGGTGTCCAGAAGGGTTGTGATCTGGTTGCGGCCGTTTTTCTTGGAGCAGTACATGGCCATATCCGCCCTCTGGATAAAGGTGGTGATGTTTTCCTGCATCCGATACTCGGTGGCGCCGATGCTCACGGTGACCTCAACAGGGCTGGAGGTGCTGGCAGGCAGAAATTTTTCCCAGCTTAAGGCTTCCTGAATGCGGCGGGCGACCACCAGGGATTCGCCTGCGTGGGTTTCCGGTAGAAGGATGGTGAATTCTTCGCCGCCATAGCGGAATCCTGAATCCATGGCCCGCAAGGAGTTTTTAATGATAGTGCCCATGCGCATCAGTACCCGGTCTCCTTCCAGGTGACCGAAGGTATCATTATAATCCTTGAAATGGTCAATGTCGAGGAGCAGGAGGGATAGGGAGTGCTGGTATCGGTAGCAGCGCTCCACCTCTTTTTCGATGCGGGTGTAAAAATGCCGGGAATTGTAAAGCCGGGTCAGTTCATCGGTGATGGACAACTCCTTGAGCTTGGCCATCATGATTTCCCTTTCCTGGGTGAGCTTTCTTTCCCGCAGAACCCGTTTGAGGCGCAGAAGGATCTCCTCAAAGCGTGCGGGTTTGAAAAGAATGTCACTGGCTCCCCTGCGAATGGCCTCTTCATAGGAATATTCGGCGCTGTACCCGGTCATGATGATGACATCCGTGTCATAGTGGGAACGGATGTGATCGGTGAGTTCAAGGCCGGACATGCCGCCCATCATGATATCGGTAATCACCACATCCACAGGCCCTTTGCTTTCCATGTAGGCGATGGCCTCCTCTGCACTGGACACAGCGGCGGTGTCAAAACCATCCCATACGGATATAGGTTTCCATGGCGGAACGGATGGCGCTGTCGTCGTCCACAACGAGAATGCGTGTCATGTGGAGGTTTCCTTAAGCCTTGGGTCCATTGCAAGATGTCGCGGGCGCGGAAAATCCGGATGAAACAAAAAGAGGGTTTGGATCAGGAAATCTGAAAACCAGACACAGCCCTTTTTACGGGAGCGGAGAGGGGACTTCAAAGTTTCCGCTTCCATGGGGTACCATAGCATAGCCAGGTGCGGGGATGGAAGATCCAAGGAGAAAAGGGTAGAACTTAAAAAAATGCGACCCTGGGCCAGATCCTTGGAGGCGTACTGGCCCAGGGGGATGAAGACAGAAATAAGAAACGGGTTCGCTTAAAGCCCAGACGCTGGGCTTGGAAGGGGTCAGGCGGCTTTTGCAAAACCCTTTTCAAAGGCGCTTAAGTTCATGTCCACAAAGCTTTTTTTGGTGCGGGTGCGGATGGCTTCCCGGACGGCTTCTGCGGAAATGGGCAGAATGCCTGTGCCCACGAGGGTGCCGAGGAGAACCATGTTAAGGCACATGGGGTTGCCCGCTTCCTCGGCAAGGCTTGTGGCGTCAAAGGCGATGAGGCGGCCGGTTTTGGCCTTCAGCACTTCCGTCACCGTATCCAGTTCCGGATATTTTCCCCTGCCGATCACGGCGGTGAAGGGGGGCAGGGGCCGGGTGTTGGTGATGGTCACGGTATTGGGGTTGCATTTTTTCAGAGCCCGCAGAGCCTCGCAGGGTTCAAAACTCACAAAGAGATCGGCTTCCCCGTCGGAGATGATGTTGGACCGGGCATCTCCGAACACAAGAGCCGATTCCACCACACCGCCCCTCTGGGCCATGCCGTGGATTTCGCTCATGCGTACGGGAATGCCGGACATGAGGGCGGCTTCACCAAGAACATGGGAGGCGAGCAGGTTGCCCTGACCGCCGACGGCAACAATGATGAGACGTTTGGGTTCCATGGGTTTCCCTTATTGTTGGATAAGGGCCGGAATACCGGCCCGTTGGCGTTTACAGGCTCTTTGCCGGAACAATGGCCTTTTCAGGGCAGGCCTGGGCGCAGAGGGCGCATCCCACGCAGAGGTGGGCATGGATGCGGGGCATGTTGTTTTCCAGGTAAAAGGCCGGGCATCCCAGGGCGTCCACGCATTCCCTGTGATTTTTGCATTTTTCCGGGTCCACCTGGAAGGGCTTGCCCTTAAGCTGCTTGAGGGCCTTGGCGTAGAGGGCGCATTTTTCCTTGGCAATGATGACGGAAACACCCTCAAAGGCCACGGCTTCCCGTATGGCTTCCATGGTTTTTTTCACGTTGTAGGCCCGCACCACGGAAACATGCTTAACACCAACGGCCCGCACCACGGTCTCGATGTCCACCATGTTGTAGTTTTCCATGGCAAGCTCAGTCATATCCACGCCGGGGTTGGGCTGATGGCCGGTCATGGCCGTGGTGCGGTTGTCGAGGATGACGAGGGTATAGTTGTGGTTGTTGAACACCCCGTTGATGAGCCCGGAAAGACCGGAATGGAAGAAGGTGGAATCACCGATGAAGGCCACCACCTTCTGATCCGTTACCGTGGAAAAGCCGCAGGCCGTGCCAGCGGAAGCGCCCATGCAGACCACAAAGTCCCCCATGCCGAGGGGCGGAAGAAAGCCTAAGGTGTAGCAGCCGATATCCGAGGGAAAGACCACATCCATGCCTTCGCAGGCCTTTTTGGCCGCATAGAAGACGGATCTGTGGGAGCATCCGGCGCAGAGGGTGGGCGGCCGCATGGGAAGATCGGGAATGCCGGAGGCATCCACGGCCTGGGTGGCCGGGCAGTCAAAGCCAAAGAAGGTGGCCACGTTTTTCCGCACCATGGCGGGATCGAATTCGTAGAGCCGGGAAAAGAGGGTCTTGTCCTTTCCTGCAATGGGAAGGGTGAGACCCTCTTCCTGGGCAAAGGCCTTGACCGCCTCTTCCATGAAGGGCTCGCCCTCTTCAATCACAAGAACCTTGTCGCAGGTTTTCAGGAAATTCTTGATGGTGTTTGCGGGCATGGGATTGGTGAAGCCCAGACGCAGGATTTTGACCTGTCCTTCGGCCTTGAGATCCTTCACCGCATCCGCCGCATAGGTATAGCTCACGCCGTTGGCGATGACACCGAAACGGCCTTCACCCTCAACGAAGTTGAAGGAAGAGCTTTCCGCCATTTCCTGGGCTCTGTCGAGGTCGGCCAGGAGCTTCACATGGAGCCCCCTTGAAACCGCAGGCACGGTGACGCAGCGCATGGGGTCTTTTTTGAAGCTTCCCTTGGTCTTGCGGAGAGGCAGCTCCCCGAGGGTGACCACGGCGGTGGAGTGGTTGATGCGGGTGGTGGTGCGGAAGAGGACGGGGCGACCCAGGCTTTCGGAAAGGGTGAAGGCTTCTTTCACCATTTCCTTTGCTTCTTCCACGGAGGAGGGCTCCAGCATGGGCAGGCCGCCGAATTTGGCGTAATAACGGTTGTCCTGTTCGTTCTGGCTGGAGAACATGAAGGGATCGTCGGCCGTGAGGATGACAAGGCCACCCGTAACCCCCACATAGGCAAGGGTCATGAGTACGTCCGCAGCTACGTTCAGTCCCACGTGCTTCATCATGCACATGCTGCGGATACCGCAGTTGGCCGCAGCGGCAGCCACCTCCAGGGACACCTTTTCATTGGTGCTGTATTCAAAATAAAGATCACTTTCCTTGGACATCTGAAAGAAGTTCAGAGAAAGTTCGGAGGAAGGCGTGCCGGGGTAGGTGGATGTAAAGGCCACACCCGCTTCCATGGCTCCCCGGGCGATGGCCTCGTTTCCGAGCAGGAACATGGCTTCGCCGGGTTTGTCGGTGAGAAGTCTGTGCATGGTCAATTCCTTGGGTAAAAATGACGGCGAGAAGCTCCGCATTGCTTCAGGGGGCATCCGGAAAAAGGAAGGGGCCACTTGAGGCAAGGTGCAGAGGCGTTTGGGGGCGTACGCCGGATCTGTGGATCCTGGAACGCGCCGCATACAATGTCGGAAATTCATATACCAAGGGTATTCGGGGTGTAAACCTTTTTTATGATGGCCCTTCCTGACGATTTTACGCGTGGGCTGCGGAGTTGATGAACGCTTCTGGACAGATCTCTTTCTTCGTGTCCCATGTCTACCTTTTAAGATCTGGACTTTGTCCGGGAAACGGTGGCATTCCTTTACAAGGCGAGTCCCCTCGACTATAAGCTTTGTGATTTAAGCATAAGCACGATGCGTGCCGATCTTTTGGCCTTTCAGGACCGTTGGGAGAAGAAGAAATGAAACAGAAAATCACTCTGGTTCTTGCAACCAGGAATCCGGGAAAAGTCCGGGAGCTTGCGGCCATGCTGGAAGGATTTCCCGTGGATATCAGAAATCTTTCGGACTTTGGTCCCATTCCGGAGATTGATGAAGATGGGGATACCTTTGACGCCAATGCCTATAAAAAGGCTTCCCTCACAGCCCGGTATCTGGGTTTTGCCACCATGGCCGATGATTCCGGCCTTGCTGTGGAAGCCCTGGATGGTGCGCCGGGCGTACATTCCGCACGTTATGCAGGAGAAGGAGCTACGGATGCGACCAACAATGAAAAACTCCTTGCTGCCATGCGAGGAGTGGAAAATCGTAAAGCGGCCTTCCACTGTGTGATTTCCATTGCCGTACCCACAGGCCAGGCCCTGACCTACGAAGGCCTTTGCCAGGGCGAGATTCTTGACGCACCCCGAGGGGAAAAGGGCTTTGGCTATGATCCCCTGTTTTTCTGTCCCGAGCTGGGTAAGACCTTTGGGGAGGCGGATCTGGCGGAAAAGGCTGCGGTCAGCCACAGGGGAAGGGCTTTAAAGGAAGTCCGGGCCGAGTTTGAGAAAATTCTCATATGGCTTGAGCAGAATCTTCCCCGTTTCCAGCGCTTTGCCTGCGTGCGTTCAGAGGAGACCTGATTTTTTTGAAAAATTAGGAGGTAGAAAATGCTGAAGTCCCTTGTGACCCGGAGCCGGTCCATCCGCCGTTTTGTGGAGGGAGAAGTGCCGGGACGGCAGGTGCTGGAGGATCTGGTGGATTTTACCCGTCTTGTTCCATCGGCGGGAAATCTGCAGGTGCTGCGCTACCGTTTGGTTTTGGATTCAGAAGAAAGGGCCGGGATTTTTCCGGCCCTTGGGTGGGCCGCTTATTTAAAGGACTGGAAGGGGCCGGAGCCAGGAGAACGTCCTGCGGCCTATGTGGTGATCTGCGGGCCCGTGAAGGGGGGTTCCCTTGTTTTCTGCGATCTGGGCATTGCCGCTCAGACCCTGGCTCTGGGGGCTGCGGAAAGGGGGCTTGGGTGCTGCATGCTGGCAAACATGGATAAGGGGGTTCTCCGGGAGGTTCTTAAAATTCCTGAAGATCTGGAAATTCTCCTGACCCTCGCCCTGGGAAAGCCTGCGGAAACCGTGGTGCTGGAACCCATGGAGCCGGAGGGTTCCGTGCGGTACTGGCGGGATGAGCGGGGGGTGCATCATGTGCCTAAGCGTGACCTTGCCGGGCTTCTTCTGTAAGTGCAGAAGCTGACCCCTGGATTTTGAAGAAAAACATGCCAAGCCTTGAGGAGAGGACGATCTGTCATGGAAATCAGAACCAAGCACCGCTCCTGGGCTTCGGCCTTCGGGGTTTACCGGCATCCACGGGTTCTGGGGATGCTCTTTCTCGGATTTTCCGCAGGCCTTCCCCTTCTGCTGGTGGGCGGGACCTTCACGGCCTGGCTGCGGGATCTGGGGGTGAGTCTTGCGGCCATCGGCTTTTTAAGCTGGGTGGGCATGGCCCACAGCATGAAAATCCTCTGGGCGCCGGTGGTGGACCGCATCCCCCTGCCCTGGCTTACGGCCCGGATGGGCAGACGGCGTTCCTGGATGCTGCTGGCCCAGATTTTCCTTTTTGTTTCCATTCTGGGCATGGCCCTTTCCGACCCACGGGAAGATCTTGCCTGGATTGCCCTCTGGGCCGTACTGGCGGGTTTTGCTTCCGCCACCCAGGACATTGCCATTGACGCCTACCGCATTGAGGCTGCGGGCAAGGAGACACAGGCGGCCATGGCGGCGAGTTATGTGCTGGGCTACCGCGTGGCGCTGCTGGCTGCGGGTGCTGGCGCCCTGCACCTGGCTTCGGCTTCGGGCTGGGATTGGGCCTATGGGATCATGGCCGTCCTCATGGCCGTGGGCATGATCACCACCTGGATCATTGATGAACCCGATGTGTTCGTGGATGAGGAAACCCGGCTTCTGGAAAGGGAGATGGCCGCTGTGCGGAAAGCGGAGGGTTCGGGTTTTTTCAGGGAAATGCGTCTTTGGCTTGCCGGAGCCCTGATCGGTCCCTTTGCGGATTTCTGGAAGCGTTTTCGTTTCACAGGTCTTGTGATTCTTATTTTCATCGGTCTTTTCCGCATCAGCGACATTTTCATGGGGGTCATGGCCAATCCCTTCTATCTGGACCTGGGCTTCACCAAGGCTGAGATCGGCAATGTGGCCGCAGCCTTTGGCCTGGCCATGACCCTTACCGGTGCGGCTCTGGGCGGGGTGCTGGTGGCCCGCTTTGGTATCATGCGCATGCTGATTATCACCGCCATTCTGGCTCCCCTGACCAACCTCACCTTTTCCTGGCTTTCCTGCCTCGGACCTGAAGTGTACGGCCTTGTTCTGGCCATCATGGCGGATAATATCAGTGGGGGCATGGCGGTGGCGGTCTTTATCGCCTATCTGTCGAGCCTCACCAATACGGCCTATACCGCCACCCAGTATGCCCTGTTCAGCTCCATCATGACCCTTCCCGGTCAGTTTTTTGCCGGATTCACCGGCATGCTGGTGGAGCATGTGGGCTGGTTCTGGTTTTTCATTTCCTCGGCCATTATCGGTCTGCCGGGCATTGTGCTGGCGTTGGTCCTCCTGCGTCTTGCAGACCCGGACAGGATGCGCCAACCGGGTCGCAGGGCCAGGGTGGAAGTTCAGGACTGAGAAAAAATCGAGACGAATTCTAAAAAAGAGGTGACCCTGATGACGTCCTCCCTGTCTTCCCATGAACAGCGCCTTGCCGCCCTTGCAACAAAGAGACAGCGTCTCGACGCCCTTTCCGAAGAAGGGGCCCTGGAAGCCCTGCTTTCGGACCCTGAGGCCGCAGCTCTGACCCATTCCTTTCCGGAAGAGGATTTTTTCCTTTTCATGCACCGCATCGGGGCGGATGACTTTCTGCCGGTTCTGGCCCTGGCCTCGGATCGGCAGTGGCAGTTTGTCCTGGACATGGAATGCTGGCAGAAGGACATGCCGGACTACGGTGCCATGGGGCTCTGGTTCAGGCGTTTTCTCAAGGCTTCTCCCGCCCGTTTTGTGAAGTTTCTTCTGGAGGAGGAAGGGGATCTCATGGATGCCTGGCTTTTCCGGAATGTGGAGGTGCGCATCCGGGAGCATGACGAGGACCCTTCGGATTTTCCCGATGGTTTTACCACCCTCGATGATGTTCTGTATTTCAGGCTTCGTCCCCTTTCCGAAGAATGGACAGAGGATGCGGAAAAAAGCGAAGCCCGCGAAGAGGCAGTTTTTTCTTTTGTCCGGCATCTTGCGGAAATTTCCCATCCCCTGTTTTTCCGGGTGTTCCAGGAAATGGCCTGGGCCCTTCCCGCAGAGCAGGAGGAAGCCGCCCTCCACTGGCACAGGGTCCGGATGGCGGAAAAGGGCTTTGCTTCCCAGCAGGAAGCGCGTCTTCTCTGGGTTCCCCTGGCAGAAGGCGAGTTGGAAAAGCAGGGGCGTAAGCACCTGAACAGGGCTCCTGATGGAGACTGGCGCTTCACCCTGCCGGAGCATGGACGGCGCATGGCCGAAGACCGGATTTTTTCCGAAGCCCTGGAGCTTCTCGATATGGGAGATGTGCTTGCAGACCTGCACCTGGAACTGGCCCATCTGTGCAATCGCTTTGTGGCGGCCCAGGGCAGAGTGATCCGCTCTCGGGAAGCGCTGGACGCCATGGGGCAGGCGGTGATGGGTTATCTTGAAGCAGGGATTGCCCGCATCACAGGGGAAGAATCGCCCACGCCTTTACTGCGGGCGCAGATTTTGCGGACCTATCGGCTGGATGCGGTTTTCCGGGCGGGTTTCGGGCCTGTTATGCGCCTTAAATGGCGGGTGCAGGCCTGGTGGCCGGAGGCCTGGTTCCGTAAAAGCGGTCTGGCCCTTTCTTTCTGGGAAGAACAGGGCATGGGAATTTTGGGGGGCCTGCTTCTGGAAGTTCCCTTATGTCTGGATATGAACGCGGCATCAGGTCGGCTTTACCGTCCTTTTGCTTCGGATGCGGAGATCCGGGAAACGGAAAAAACCGTTTCGGATCTCATGACTCTGGATGATCTGCTGGCCCTTCTGGGGCTTTCCAGCGTGGATCCCATGGGAAGGCTCCTTACCTGGAAGAACCTTCTTTTAACGCTCTGGGCCAAAGACAGCCTGGATCCAGGGGAGGTGGCGGCTGTCCTCACGCCTCTGCATGAGGAGCGTTTCCGGTCTTTTTTTGTCCGGATACGGGAGGAAAGGGTGGGGGGCTTTTTTCTCAGCCCCGCATCCAGGGATGCCTTTCTTCTGTGGCTTTCGGATCGCACACGCCTGGACCGTGAACAGATTGCAGACCGTGTGGGCGGGATTCTGGAAGCGCTTTTTCAGGAGCTTGACGGTGAGCTGGCCGCCATCCGGCCGGAAGCTCTGGATCATCGCTATGTACGCCTTTTTCTGCTGCGGCCTGCGTGAGAGAAAGGGACAGGAAAAGCAGGGCCCCCTTGCGGTGGCCCGTTTTCACCGAGTACCGCCAGGGAGATCCTCTACGCCTTCACAGCCTTTGCCCTGGATGCCCTGCTGGGATTCTCTCCGGAAAGAGGGGAAGCCCCAGAGCCGGAAAAGGCGGAAGCCCAGGCCCGGAAACCGGATGCCCCTGCTTTCTGGGGGGGGAAGACAGGGAGTACGCAGGCCTTGTGGCTGTGGCGGATGCCAGTATACCGGAGGCCTTTATCCGAAGACTGGGGAAGCCACTTTTCTGGAGATCCAGCCGGGCCTTTTTCCCCCTTATGCAGTCTGTGTATGGAAAGGCTGCGGCTGTGGGTCTTGATCTGTGTGCAGGGAGGATGGGGGAAGTGAGAGAGGCGGAGTAGGATTTTTATGGGAGCAGGGATGCAAGATTGTGCGCAAGATCCTTTGCCGTGAAAGGCTTGCGGAGAAAGGCGTTGATCCCAGCGTTGCGGGCGGATTTTTCCTGGTTTTCCAGGGTTTCTGTGGAGACCATGAGTATGGGAAGGGGAGTGCCCATTTCCTCCCTGAGGGCGCGGGTGAGTTCAATGCCGTTTTTGTTGGGCATGTTGAGATCCGTGAGAACCAGGGAGAAACGCGTGGGGTCGGGCCGCAGACGATTGAGGGCATCGAGGCCATCCCGGGCCGTTTCCACGGCATACCCGTACTGGGGCAGGAGGGTCTCGTAGAAGCGACGCATGGTGGGGGAGTCGTCCACCACAAGAATGCGGGGTCTGTCCGGAGGAATCTCTCTGATGGCCTGGCGGAGAAGGGCCTCGCAGCCCTGACGGGTTCCGGGGTCAGAAATATGGGCGGAGGCTTCCAGAAAACGATGCAACAGGCGGCGGTTCTGGCTCTGGGCTGCTGCCTGCACAATGTCCCTGGCCAGTTTGCGGTCCTGGGACAGGCCGAGAAAAAGATGGGTGGCCTGCATGGCGGCGATGGCGGCGACAAGGGTGGAATGGGCCTGGGGATTTACGGTCATGGATTGACGGACAGCCTGGATTCCGGATTGGGGATGCTGATGGTTCAGACCGGTGATGGCGGCGCAGACCACATCCTGATTGGGGTCTTCCAGGGCCGCACTTAAGGGAAAAAAAGTCTTTTCCGAGGGGATTCTTCCCAGGGCCTCGCAGGCGGAAAAACGTACACTGGCATTGGGGTGGCGCAGTTGTTCACAAAGGCAGTCCAGGGCCTGGGGAAGCCCCATATGCCCAAGGACAAGGGCGCCAATGATGCGTTCCTGATCATTGGCCCTGCGCATGGCCGCCATGAGAGGAAGGAGCGCCTTTTCCCCGGCCTGTGCGAGTAAGGTGGCCACCACCTTACGCACCAGGGCATCCTCGGGATGCAGATGGGAGGCGAGGGCGGTATAGGCATCCGGGCTGCCGATGGCCGCCAGGGCGCCTGCGGCGTCCACGGCGATGAGTGTTTCCGGATGAGAGATGAGGCGGGAAAGAAGGGCAATGTCCCGGGTATCGGCCTTCTGGGCAAGGCTTTCAATGGCTGCAAGGCTGCGGAGGGTATCCTGACCCTGAATTTCCCTGTGAAGCTGTTTTCGTGCCTCAGGATGGGAAAAAGCCCCCAGGGCGCGAATCAGGGCTTCAGTTTCGTCGGCATGTTCGCTGACGTGAAGGAGGGAAAGCAGAAGGGGCAGGGCCTCTTCCTCAGCCAGGGTTCCGGCCATGCGGGCGCAGAGGGTGCGGGTGCGCCCCCCTCCTTGCTCCAGCCCCAGAAGGATCAGCTCTGGAATGGATCTGAGAAGTGTCTGTATCCTGTCGGTGAGTACGGGCAGAATGGCGGTATCGGCTTTGGGATCGTCGATATACTGAAAAAGTTCAGGGATATGGACATCTGAATTGGAGGCGTCAAGGGTTCCCAGCCAGGGGATGATGTCGATGAAATCTGCAGGGATGCCCGGAGTATAGTCGGTGATTCTTTCAGGTGTATGAAGGTTTTTCAGAAGATGGGCGAGAACTCTGGGGGCTGTGGGCATCTTGAGGCAAAAGGGAGAGCCGTCCAGCGGACGCCCCAGCCCGATGCGTAAAGGGTGAGAGGATATTGCTTCAGGGACCGGAACATCGGGTCCCAGAAAGAGGACATCGTCGGGTCCCATGTGTGGAACATCTGGATTTTTTTCAGGAAAAACCTGGTATCCGAAGGTTTTCAGCCACAAGGTAAGGTGGCGTTGACCGAAGGGGGCGTTCCAGAAGATATGGGCCTTGGGAGCTTGCATGGAGGCGCCGGAGTCCTTTGATGTGAGAGTGCCTGAAAAGTATCTGAACCCATGTTTTCGGGGCCTGTCCCAGGATCTGGGGCTTGGGGACGGGCCTTTTTTCGATGATTGATATCCTAAGACCGGGATGGGCCGCAAGGGTTTTACCGGGGACCGGGAGCTGTTCCCAGGGCTGCAACAAGCCGGGGCAGGATATCGCCTGCAGATCCGCGGAGAAATCCATCCGCAATTTCTGAGGATAAAGGCGTGGGAGCGGGATTGATTTCAAGAACCACAGCGCCGGAAGCCTTGGCCATGTGGGGAAGCTCCGCAGCAGGCCAGACTTCAGCAGAGGTGCCGATGACCAGCATGAGGTCGCAGGAAAGGGTCAGTTTTTTTGCCCTTCGCATGGCTTGTTCAGGAATGTTTTCTCCAAAGAATACGCAGTCCGGTCTCAGGATACCGCCACAGGAACACAAAGGAGGCAGTTTTTCAAGAATAAGGTTGGTCAGTGACTGTGTGCGGCCGCAATCCGTGCACAGGATCCGGGCAAAGCTGCCATGGAACTCAATCACCTCGCGACTGCCCGCAGCCTGATGGAGGCCGTCGATGTTCTGGGTGATGATTCCCATCATTTTTCCTTTGTTTTCAAGGTCACAGAGGGCCTTGTGAGCGGCGTTGGGGTGGGCCTTTTCCAGTACGTCCTTCATGGTGCGCAGCAGAACATCCCAGACTCTGGCCGGATTTCTGTGAAAGGCCCGGATGTGGGCAAACTCCATGGGATCCATGGTTTCCCATAACCCGCCTTTCCCCCGAAAGGGCGGGATGCCGCTTTCCACAGAGATGCCAGCCCCTGTCAGGGCCACTGCGCGTTTGCTTTTCTGGAGTATGTCTGCGGCGTCTTGCAGGGAGAAGGACACGGGTTTTTCCTTTCAGAAAGACTGGAAAGGCTATGGACCTTGAAATGTACAAATAGCCTGGCGGGCCCCATGGGGAGGCGGGACAGGCCCTGGGAAGACTTAGCGCTTAAAGATCAAAATGCATATCCGCAGCAACGGCAAAACATTCAAGATCTTTGTTGGCTCTGCGGATGCACAGGCGCGCCTCGTCGACGATGGCGTCAATGGCCTCATCGGAGCGCTCCTGGTTATGGTGAAAAAAACCCAGCCGTTTGACCCCGGATTCCATGGCCAATCGCAGCACATCCGTATATGCGGAATGACCCCATCGTATTTTTTCCCCGTACTCCTCCGGAAGGTATTCCGCATCGTGGATGAGCAGATCCGCATCCTGGCAGAAATGGCGGTATTCTTCAAAGGAAAGTCCGCCCGGATGGCGATATCCCAGCTCATTATCGGTTAAAAAGACAAAGCTTTTGCCCTTTTCCGTAAAACGGTATCCGCAGCCGCCATTGGGGTGGCTTAAGGCAATGGGAGTGATGTGCAGCGAGCCTAAGGAAAAATCCTGGGGGCATCCATCCCTGAAAAGGATTTTTGCCTTCAGGTCCGAATAGTTGATGGGAAAATTGGGGGGCGTCATCACCCGGGTGATCATGGATTCCGCATACCCTTCTGCGGAGGGACAGCGAAAAACATGGATGGTGGTTCCTTCACGGAATATGGGCTTGAAAAAGGGAAAGCCCATGAGATGGTCCCAGTGGGCGTGGGTGAAGAGCAGATGATAATGGAAACGCTTTTCTTTCAGGAGCTGATTGCCGAGACGGCGGATACCGGTTCCGGCATCCACAATCAGGATATCGTTATCGCAGCTCCGGATCTCCATGCAGGCGGTATCGCCGCCATAGCGGTTGTACTGAGGCCCGGATACGGGAATGGAGCCGCGTGCCCCCCAGCACTTCACATACATAAGCGCCTCTTTCGGGGTATCGGGAAGGGGTTTGATCAGCCTGTTTTTCAATCTTCTTACGATGTGACAGACTCCATACTTGTCCGAAAAGCCCGGAAGTGTCAATGGAATTTGGCGCGGATCCGGGCTTTGTGGAAAGGGGTTTTCTTGCAAGGCCAGGGCTTTTGATGTAAAGACCCGAATTGCTTTACGGATGGAGTGCTCGCAGGTCGGGTGTTGTTTTTTTAAGGTTTTCTCATTTGGGAACGGTTAATGATGAAGAAGGTAAGGGCCCTTGGCCTTTCTTCGGGCGGTCTGGACAGTATCCTGGCGGCTCTGGTGTTGCGGCGCCAGGGCATTGAGGTAAGCTGGGTTGCCTTTGAGACGCCTTTTTTTGATGCAGAAAATGCGCGGAAAGCTGCCCTTGCCCATGGCATCCCCTTCAGGGTGGTGGACATTACGGGCGTATATCTGCCCATGCTGAAAGCTCCTGCGGCGGGCTATGGCAAGGCCATGAATCCCTGCAAGGACTGCCACGCCCTCATGTTTCATGAGGCGGGCCGGATCATGGAAGCAGAAGGCTTTGATTTTCTTTTCAGCGGAGAGGTCTCCGGCCAGAGACCCATGTCCCAGACCCGGTCTGCCCTGCGGTATGTGGAAAAACGGGCGGGATATGAGGGCCGCATTCTTCGTCCCCTTTCGGCGCGTAATCTGCCGCCGACCCAGGTGGAAGAGGAGGGTCGGGTGGACCGCAGCCAGCTTCTGGATTTTCAGGGCAGGGGCCGTAAGCCCCAGTTGGCTCTGGCCAGAGAGCTGGGGGTGCGGGATTTTCCTGCTCCGGCCGGGGGGTGCCTGCTCACGGATGTGACCTTTGGGAAAAGGCTGAAGGATCTTATGACCCATGATCCGGAAGCAAAGCCTACGGACTATCATCTGCTGAAAAACGGACGACACTTCCGACTCTCTCCGGAAGTGAAGCTCGTGGTGGGGCGCACCCAGGCGGATAATGCTGCCCTTGCGGTGCATTTTGACGCCCGGTTGCACACTCGTATTCAGACGCTGAATTTTCCAGGTCCTCTGGCCTTTCTCTGCGGACCGGCTGGTCAGCAGGAGCGTCGGCTTGCTGCAGGGCTGGTGGCAGGCTATACAAGGGCGGCAGACTCCGTTTCTGTCACCCTTGTTCTGGATGGCTGCGGTGGCGAGGAAAAAGTGGATGTGCTGCCCGTCAGAAGTCCGGAGATCCGGGAAAAGATGGTCTGAGGCCCGGTTAAACTTCTGTTTCGTCTTTGCCGGGGTGGGGCGCAGGGTTTTCTGACTGGGCTTTCCCCGCAAGCTGGCCGCAGGCCGCCCCGATGTCTTCCCCCTTGCTCCAGCGGATGATGGCCGTGTATCCCTTGTCCAGAAGAATCTTTAAAAAAGCGTGGATGTGGGATTCCACAGGACGCTGGAAGGTGCTGCCGGGGTGTTCGTTAAAGGGAATGAGATTGATCTTGGCCTTGATGCCATTGAGACAGCGGGCGAGACGGCGGGCATCCTGGAGGGAATCATTGACGCCCTGGATGAGAATGTACTCAAAGGTGATTTTCTGGCGGGGTGCCAGGGGATAGCGGCGGCAGGCTTCCAGCAGGTCTTCGAGGGGATAGGTCCTGCTGATGGGCATGAGCGCTTCCCGGGTCTTGTTCTCCGTGGCATTCAGTGATATGGCAAGGTTGATCTGGGTGTCACGGCCGAGATCCGCCAGCCTGGGGAGAATGCCTGCGGTGGAAACGGTGATCCTGCGTTTGGAGAGCTTGAGTCCGCAGTCACCGTCCGTGAGGATGTCGATGGCTTTTTTGACGTGGGTATAATTGGCAAGGGGTTCCCCCATGCCCATAAAAACCACATTGGAAAGGCGGGGTTCCTTTTCTTCAGGGGTTTTTGCAGCTTCCTCCTGCATGGAGCGCCGGATGTCCCGCACCTGAGCCACAATTTCTCCGGTGCTGAGGTTGCGGGTAAAACCGCCCTTTGCCGTCATGCAGAACCGGCATCCCTGAGCGCAGCCCACCTGGGAGGAGATGCAGAGGGTGTGATGATCCTTTTCCGGGATCAGCACGGATTCAATGAAATGACCGTCTTCAAGGCGGAAGACAAATTTTTGGGATCCGTCCCTGGAAAGGTCGGTGCGGGCAATGTCCAGGCGTTTCAGGGTGAAAATTTCACCCAGCCTTGCCCGGAGTTCCTTGCCCACATCTGTCATCTGCTCAAAGGTATCCGCCTGGTGCAGGTAGAGCCATTTATGGATCTGATTGGCCCGGAACGCGGGCAGACCCTGGGAAGTGAAATACTCCCGGAGTTCGGGAAGGGTAAAGTCCAGAATATCGGGTTTTTGTGCTTGTTTTCTTGTCATGTCCGGAGTCTTTGGTTTGGGGGGACGTCGGGGAGGCTGGGGTGTGCCTGATTTCGGTTGACTTATCACCCTTTGCCCGTTAAATTCAAGCTTTTGATTTGAACCCCTTGGATGGCTTTTCATGTTTGACAGCTTAAACGAAAGACTCGGCAGCGTTTTCAAGGCCCTGAAGGGCAGAGGGAAGCTCACCGAGGCCCACATCGAAGACGGTATGAAGGAAGTGCGCATGGCGCTTCTGGAAGCCGATGTCCATTACCGT
Organism: Desulfobotulus sp.; assembly: GCF_034006065.1. NCBI lineage: Bacteria > Pseudomonadati > Thermodesulfobacteriota > Desulfobacteria > Desulfobacterales > Desulfobacteraceae > Desulfobotulus > Desulfobotulus sp. The sequence goes on from NZ_JAVETM010000015.1 coordinate 67,622, forward strand.
GTGGTCAAGGATTTTGTGGCCGGGGTGAAGACCCGCGCCCTGGGTCGGGAGGTCCTGGAAAGCCTCACGCCTGGGCAGCAGGTGGTTAAGATTGTCTATGAAGAGCTGACCCGTCTCATGGGGGAAACCAGCGAGCCTCTGAGCCTTGCGGGTCCCAAGCCTGCCGTGGTGATGATGGTGGGTCTGCAGGGTGCGGGTAAGACGACCTCTGCGGCCAAGCTGGCCCTTTATCTGCGGAAAAGTGGTAAAAAGCCCTATCTGGTTCCTGCGGATATCTACCGACCTGCGGCCATTGACCAGCTCCAGAAGCTGGGAGGTGAGATCGGGGTTCCGGTCTATCCTTCGGAAACCCGTCAGGATCCTGTGGAAATCTGTCTTGCAGCCAGGGAAGAGGCCCGCAGGCAGGGTTGTGATGTGTTGCTGGTGGATACGGCAGGCAGGCTGCATGTGGATGAGGCCCTCATGGAGGAACTGGTCCGTGTGCGGGACAAGATGACCCCTTCGGATATTCTTCTGGTGGCAGACGCCATGACGGGCCAGGATGCCGTGAAAATGGCTTCTGCCTTTGATCAGACCCTGGGTATTGGCGGGATTGTCCTGACCAAGACCGATGGGGACGCAAGGGGCGGTGCTGCCCTTTCCATCCGTGCGGTGACGGGCAGGCCCATCAAGTTTGTGGGGGTGGGAGAAAAAATTTCCGCTCTGGATCTTTTTCATCCGGACCGTATGGCTTCCCGGATTCTGGGCATGGGAGACACCCTTTCTCTCATTGAAAAAGCCCAGGAAATGGTGGATGAAAAGCAGGCAGTGGAGTTGGAGCGTAAGCTCCGGAAAAATGAGTTCACCCTTGAAGATTTTCGGGATCAGTTGCGGCAGGTCCGGAAAATGGGTCCCATCGGAGATCTTCTGAAGATGTTGCCCGGTGTCAGTGAAAAGGCCTTGGGTAAAATGAATATTGATGAGCGTGAGCTGGTGCGTGTGGAGGCCATTATCAACTCCATGACCCCGGAAGAGCGCAGGCGTCATGCCATCATCAATGGTTCCCGCAGAAAACGCATTGCCCGGGGCAGCGGGACGACGGTGCAGGATGTGAATCAGCTTCTGAAAAATTACACCCAGGCCATGAAAATGGTCAAAAAATTGAACAAGGGTGGTTTAAAGGGCATGCGCGGGATGCGCGGCATGCTTCCCTTCTAAAAGATCGTTGCAAGGAGACTGGAAAAGATGGCTGTAAAAATGAGACTGACCCGGATGGGCACCAAGAAAAAACCTTTCTACCGCATTGTGGTTGCGGATTCCGAAGCCCGCCGTGATGGTCGCTTTATCGAGATCGTGGGTACTTACAATCCCCTGAAGGATCCTGTGGAAGTCACCATGAAGGATGAGCGGGTTCGTTACTGGCTGGGTGAGGGTGCCATTCCTTCGGATACGGTGCGCAGCCTTCTGAAGAAAAAGGATATCACAGGAACGTCGCCTGCCTGATGGGTGTGTTTCCTTAAAAAAACAGCCCTTCCCCTGTCCCAACTTTGGTATTGCAAGGAGATGCGCGATGAAAGAGCTGATCGACTATATCGCCAAAGCTTTGGTGGATCATCCGGATCAGGTGGTGGTTTCAGAAGTGGAGGGAAATCAGACCTCTGTGCTGGAACTGAAAGTGGCCAAGGAAGATCTGGGGAAGGTGATCGGAAAACAGGGCCGCACAGCGCGCGCCATGCGGACCATCCTGAGTGCGGCATCGGCCAAGGTAAAAAAACGCACCGTACTTGAAATCATTGAGTAGGGTGCCAGAGGTCCTGTCCGGAATGTATGCGGTGGCCCAAGGTGTATTGTCCGCTCGGGGCAGATCTGGTTTCGGGTGTGAGCCTGAGCCGGGAGCTGGGTTTTTTGTGGGAGACCCGCCGGATTTTTTTTCGGAATAGGGATGCAATGAAAGCCGTACGCATAGGAAAAATTGTGGGCGTCCATGGCCTTGCCGGGAACCTCAAGGTATATTCAGACGCAGAGTCCCTTGAGGTATATACGGATTGCGGTCCCCTCTGGATACGGGAAAAAAAAGGTGTGGACCCGAATCAGGCATTCCGGGTCAGGCATGTGCAGGTTCATAAAGGGCCTGTACTTTTGCTGCGTCTGGAGGGTATTGAAGACTGCACCGCAGCCGAAACCCTGGTCGGCGGGGTCATTTACGCGGATCGGAATCGCTTTCCCGAGCCTGAGGAAGGGTATTATTACTGGAGCGACCTGATCGGCCTTGAACTCCGAACCCCTGAAGGGCGTCACCTTGGCTACATCCGCAGGATCATGGAGGCCGGAGGGCATGAAATCTTTGAAGTCAGCGGAAACGGCCGTGAGTTCATGGTGCCTGCCCACGCTTCCGTGGTTTCAGCCGTTTTTCCGGATGAAGGATACATGACCGTGGAGCTTCCGGAAGGACTTCTGGATCTGTGAAGACAGCAATCCCCCGGCATTTTGCGGCGCTTACCATTTTCCCGGAAATGTTTGATGCCTTCTGGGCGACGGGCATGGTCCGAAGGGCCATTCTCGGAGGCTACATCCAGGGCCGTGCGGTGAATCTGAGGGATTTTGCCGAGGGTGTACACAAGGCGACGGATGATAAGCCCTACGGCGGTGGATGCGGCATGGTGATGAAGCCGGAACCCCTCATGCGGGCTATCACCCAAACCCGAAAGGAGATCCTTGGCGCACCCGTTGTCATCATGACGCCCCAGGGTCTTCCCTTCAGCCAGTCCCTGGCGGAGGATTTATCCCGGGAAAAAGGGCTCATTCTCGTATGCGGCCGGTATGAGGGCATTGATGAACGGGTTTGCCTGGAGGCGGATCTGGAACTTTCCATCGGTGATTATGTTCTCACCGGAGGCGAGCTTGCCGCCATGGTGGTGATGGATGCGGTGACCCGCCTGATTCCTGGTGTTCTGGGGGGGGAAGCATCTGCGGAAAAAGAGTCCTTTTCTGGTGGCATCATTGAGCATGCCCACTACACCCGGCCTCCGGTGTATGAAGGTATGGCAGTTCCGGAGGTGCTTTTATCCGGCAACCATGCCGCCATTGAGGCGTGGCGACAGGAATATTCCCTGAAACGGACTTTTTTGAAAAGGGCGGATCTTCTGGAAGGACGGGAATTGACACCGGAAGAACGCACCATTCTCAGAAAATGGAGCCAGGAGCTTGCACGTCTTGCCAAAATCTGAACTGTACATGGCCCTTGTGCATTTTCCTGTGGTAAACAAAAACGGGGAAACCATTGCTTCGGCGGTGACCAATCTGGATCTCCATGACATGGCGCGATCCTGCCGTACCTATGGTGTGCGGCGTCTTTTTGTGATAACGCCTCTGGAAGATCAGAAACGGCTGGTGCAACGCATTGCCGGTCACTGGACTTCCGGTGTGGGAGCCACGCACAACCCGGACCGGAAAGAAGCTCTGTCCCTGATCCACCTCTGCCATGACATGGCGGAAGCGGTGCAGTGCGTGGCGGAAGAGGGGGGGCAGCGGCCCCTGGTTGTGGCGACAACGGCAAGGCTCCATGCAGAAGCCATGTCCCATGAAACGCTCCGGGATATCCTTGCCGGAGGGCAGCAATCCTGCCTTCTGGTATTCGGTACGGCCTGGGGACTTGCGGATTCTCTGATGACGTCTGTGGATCGGGTGCTGGAACCGGTTCTGGGCAATACGGTATACAACCACCTTTCGGTGCGTTCCGCAGCAGCGATCCTTCTGGATCGCCTCACAGGAAAGCCACTGAAGGGATCAGGCATTTAACGGATGCGGGAAACACCCGCGAAATCTGGGGGAAGCAAATGAACATCATTGAAAAAATTGAACAGGAAAGCATGCGTCTGGACCTGCCGTCCTTTGGACCGGGAGATACGGTAAACGTGCATGTGAAAATCAAGGAAGGGGATAAGCAGCGGATTCAGATTTTCAAAGGCGTGGTGATCAGCCGGAATCGCGGTGTCACTCCCCAGGCCTCTTTCACGGTCCGCAAGATTTCCGGCGGGGTGGGGGTGGAGCGTGTTTTTCCCCTGCATGCGCCTGTGATCGACAAAATTGAAGTGGTGACCCGGGGCCGTGTGCGGCGGGCCAAGATTTACTACCTGCGGAACCTGCGCGGTAAGGCTGCCCGTATCAAGGAAAAGGGAAGCTACTGATCCTGCCACCCCTGCCGGGCCCAAAGGGAATCCGGCAGGGGGCGGATGGTGGATCGGATTGGTGTGTGCGGACATTCCATGGGACAAAATAACGATGCAAAGCTTTGAAACCCGGTATCAGAACCTGGGGTTTGCACGCATTGCAGGTGTGGACGAGGCCGGCAGGGGACCCCTGGCCGGTCCCGTTGTTTCTGGGGCGGTGATTTTAAAGCCGGATTTTGATCTTCCTGGACTCAACGATTCCAAGAAGCTGAGCGAGGCCCGGCGCAACCAGCTCTTTGAGCGCCTGCCTTCCCAGTGTCTTGCCATGGGCATTGGGATTGTGGAGGCAGACCGTATTGACGAGGTGAACATTCTCCGGGCTTCCCTGGAATCCATGGTTCTCGCGGTCAGGGCGCTTTCAGAACCTGCGGATGTCCTGCTCATTGATGGAAAGTTCACCTTAGACCTGGATTTGTCCCAGGAAGCCATTGTGGGAGGGGACGGCCGAAGTGCCAGCATTGCTGCGGCTTCTATTTTTGCCAAGGTAACCCGGGATCGTCTTATGGAAAAAATGGACAGGATCTATCCCGGCTATGGTTTTGCAAAACATAAGGGGTATCCCACGGCGAGTCATAAGGAAGCCATCGCACGTCTGGGGGTATTGCCTATCCACCGCCGGTCTTTCCGGGGAGTACGGGAGTTTCTGCCATGACTGGCCGGGCTTCCCTGGCAAAGGGGAGGGAAGGGGAGGCCTGCGCAAGAAATTTTCTGGAGAAGGCAGGCTTTCGGATTCTGGCAACCAATTACCGCAGCCGTTTTGGGGAAATCGACCTCATTGCTGAGGAAGGGGAAACCCTGGTTTTTGTGGAAGTCCGAGTACGTAAATCCTCTCTTTTTGCCTCAGCCTTTGAGTCCGTTGACCTGAGAAAGCAAAGAAAAATTATCCGGACCGCCCTGTCTTATCTCGCGGCCGACCGCCACGACGACCCCTACATACGTTTTGACGTGATTGCTGTGGATGCCCATGGAAACTGTTCCCACCTGCGCAGTGCCTTTGATCCCGAAATCTGATGCCGTACGTGCGGGGCATCTTTATGTGGTGTCCACCCCCATCGGCAACCTCGGGGATATGACCTTCCGCGCCCTCGGGGTTTTGGCCGCCGTTGACTGTGTGGCGGCCGAGGATACCCGGAATACAGCCCGGCTTCTTGCCCATTTCAATATCCAAAAGCCCCTGGTCTCCCTGCATGAGCACAATGAGCTGGGCCGGACAGCAAGGCTTGTGGAAGCCCTGAAAAAGGGGGAAACCCTGGCCCTTGTGTCCGATGCGGGCACACCTACCCTTTCGGATCCGGGTTTTATTCTTGTGCGGGAGGCCATTGCCGCAGGGATTCCCCTGGTGCCGGTTCCGGGCGCATCCGCAGCCCTGACCCTGATGAGTGTTTCCGGTCTTCCCACAGACCGATTTCTCTTCTGTGGTTTCCCTCCCAAAAAGACAGGACGTCGCCGCACATGGATCGCAGAGCTTTCCACCTGCACCGCCCCCTTGATTTTTTACGTATCTCCCCACAGTATTGTGGGCTTTCTCGGGGAGCTGAAGGACATTCTGGGAGACCGGGCTGCAGTACTGGGGCGGGAGATGACCAAAGTCTATGAGGAGTTTCTGCGGGGGTCCCTGTCGGATCTGGAGGCGCTTTTGCAAGACCGCGATCGGGTCCGGGGGGAGTGCTCACTGGTGGTGGCGGGAAGCAGGGAGACGGAAGCGGCACCAGGGGGCAGGGATGTGGAGGCTCTGATCGAAAAGGGCCTGGCAGCGGGGGATGTGAAGCCCCCTGCGCTTGCCAAACGTCTTTCCGTGGAGCTGGGGATGGATCGCAAGACCTTGTATGATCGCATCATTGCACTCCAGACCTCGTCCTCCGACTGAATGGTTTTTCCGGAAAAAGGTCAAGACTTTTGCCTTGGATGCCGGAAGGACGTTTTTTTCAGAATCTTTTTTGGGGCGATCACATAAAAAAACCGGCATTCCCATGATCTCAGGGAATGCCGGTTTTTTTTAGAGATTACTTGAGAAAGGAGTAGGGATACTTGGTGTGGTCTTCGTAGGTATCCTGAATAATGGCCACAACGTCTTCCACAAATACCAGTTCTTCGTTGGTGGGAATCATGAAGACCTTGACCTTGGAGTCGGGTGTGGAGATTTCCGTTTCTCCGTGCTTGCTGAAGGTGCCCATGTTCTTTTCCTTGTCGAGCTTGATCCCGAAGAATTCAAGGCCCTCTAAGGTTTTCTGGCGGATGAGGCCGGAGTTTTCCCCAACCCCTGCGGTAAAGACAATGGCGTCCACCTGACCCAGGGCAAAGGCGTATTCGCCAGCGGATTTACGCAGCTTGTAAGCTTCCATCTCAATGGCAAGGGTGCAGCGGGCGTCACCGGCGTTTGAGGCTTCTTCCACATCCCTGCGGTCTGTGAATTTGCCGGTAATGCCGAGGATACCGGATTTTTTGTTGAGAAGATTGTCCATGTAGCGGGGGCCCACATCCAGGCGCTGCATCATGAACATGGGAATGGCGGGGTCAATGTCGCCGCAGCGTGTGCCCATGATGGCACCTGCCAGGGGGGTGAAGCCCATGGTGGTGTCAATGGAAAGCCCTTTTTTGATGGCTGCGCAGGATACGCCGTTGCCGATGTGCAGGGTGATGATATTGCATTCATTGGCGTTTTTGCCGAGAAGGGCGGCGGCGCGTTTGGAAACATAAAGGTGGCTGGTGCCGTGGAACCCGTAGCGGCGGACGGCAAAGTCCTTGTACCACTCGTAGGGCAGGGGGTAGAGGTAGGCATGCTCGGGCATGCTCTGATGGAAGGCGGTGTCAAAGATGGCCACGTGGGGAATCTTGGGCATGGCTGCACGACCGGCGCGGATACCCACGAGGTTGGCAGGGTTGTGCAGGGGCGCAAGGTGGGATACCGCTGCAATGTGGTTGATCACGTCATCGGTGATGAGGACACTCTGTTTGAAGTGTTCGCCACCATGAACCACGCGGTGGCCCACAGCGGAAATTTCTTCCATGTCCTTGATTACAGCGCCTTCGCCAGTGGTCAGGGCATTGATGATCCACTGGATGGCAATTTCGTGATTCTCAATGGCGTACTTGATTTTCTTTTTGTAGTCCTTGGTGGGAACCTTGTGTTCAATGAAGGAGTCGCCAATACCGATACGCTCCACAACGCCACTGGCTACGACTTCTTTGTTGGACCAGTCAAAAAGCTGGTATTTCAGGGAGGAGCTTCCGCAGTTGAGTGCAAGAATTTTCATGGTCTTTCTGCTTTCTGTGGGTCTGAAGTGGTTTAAACAGCCTGTACCGCAGTGATGGCTGTTACGTTCACGATATCCATATATTTGCAACCCCTGGAGAGGTCATTGACGGGTTTGGCAAGGCCCTGGATGATGGGTCCGATGGCTTCGGCGCCTCCGAGGCGTTCCACCAGCTTGTATCCGATGTTGCCTGCCTGGATGTCCGGGAAAACCAGCACATTGGCCTGGCCTGGGATGGGGCTTCCCGGAGCTTTTTTGGCACCCACGGAAGCCAGCAGGGCGGCGTCAGCCTGGAGCTCCCCATCGGCCTTGAGGTCGGGGCGGTTGGTTTTGAGGACTTCCAGGGCCTGGGTAACCTTGTCCACATATTCATGCTTGGCGCTGCCCTTGGTGGAGAAGGAAAGGAGGGCGACCTTGGGTTCGGTTTCCAGGAAAGCCTTGCAGGAATCGGCGGAAGCGCTGGCGATTTCCGCAAGCTTGGTGGCATCCGGGTCAATGTTAACCGCGCAGTCTGCAAAAATGAGGGTGCCATCCACGCCGAAGTTCTTATGCGGGGTCACCATGATAAAGCAGCTGGAAACGGTTTTCATGCCCGGCTTGGTGCCGATGACCTGGATGGCGGCGCGCAGAACGTCGCCTGTGGTGTTCTTGGCACCTGCCACCGCACCGTCAGCAATGCCGAGACGAACCATCATGGCCCCGAAGAAGAGGGGGTCTTTCATGATGTCATCGGCTTTTTCGAGGGTCATCCCCTTGGATTTGCGCATTTCAAAGAATTCGTTTGCAAACTGAGCCCTGAGTTCGCTTTTTGCCGGATTGATGAAGCGGCTGCGCAGGGGGTAGCCTTTTTCCTTGAAGGCCTTTTCCAGGGCAGCCTCATCTCCGAGAATCACGAGTTCTCTGACCAGGCCATTTTCCATGACTGCATGGGCGGCATCAATGGTGCGCTCATCATCGCCTTCGGGAAGGACAATGGTTTTTTGTCTTTCCTTGGCGGTATTCCAGAATTTTTCCATCAAAGACATCGTCTGCCTCCTCCATTGTTGGGTCCGCACCCGCGTATGGCCTGCTTTCCCCGTATCTGTGGGATGGACACGCCTGGCCTGTGCTGACCCCCAGGGCCCGGAAGAGCCCTTGGGAAAATTAAAACATGATTGATGAATAACCTATTGGGACGCATACCCTTTTTCCGGGATGCGGATGCATCTCCCATCGCGCCAGTCCTGTGGGGTGAGCCTGAAGGTCTTGGATCACGACCAGGATCTGGGGGTGTTTTTTTGGGTTAATAAATAAATTTTATAGGTTTCAGGATGTTTAAACTTTTATTTTTGCTTGTTTTTTTATCCTTGAATTTTATGTTGCAGTGCATCTAAGATCAGCGGAAAAAATATAGGGGGATTCCCGATGAAGCGCAACAGGAAAAAACGTTGAACCAACATGGTCCGATGTCCACCCCGGAATCTTCTACTTTCAAAAGATGGGCGGTCCGTCAAGATCTCTTTTGATGTTTTTTGCATTCCACCAAAGAAGGGGGAGGGAGTGGGGAGTTGCGGAGGGTGCGGGGGGATAGTCTGAGGCGCTGTGGGCGTGAAGGGAAGGGGGGAAACAGCGCTGGACCTGAGAATGGGGTATGCATAAAATTTATTGCGGGTTACGGAGGGGCCTTTTCCGCTGGAAACAGGGGTGGGAGAGGTTACATGCAGGGGAAATGAGCAGGCTTGATGTTCATCGGACCCAGGGAGGCCCTGGCATACTATTATGTATCGAACGGGTTTGATACAATTTTTGATTGACAGCCCAGGGCCTTTGTTCTAGGGTGGGCGCCCTGAATCCTGTCAGGGGAGACCAGGCCAGGGCCTGTGTTATATTTCCCTCTGTCCTCGGGCGGGGGGGCAACGAGACGGTGGGGCGGATGTTCTTTTGTGGCACCCGGAAGGGGTGAAAAGGCTGGCCGCACCATCGGTTTTCGGATCCTTAACGTGCTTTAGGGATCCCTCTAATGGTGAAAACGATGCAATTTGACCGCTCATTCATCAAAGAGGTGGAAGAGCGGAGCGGCCAACGGTTTGGTGCCTGTTTTCATTGCATGGCCTGCTCCGGTGGCTGCCCCGTATCCGACATCATGGATTATCTTCCAAACCAGATTGTTCGAATGATGCAGCTTGGGCTTCGGAAAGAAGTGCTGGAGAGCCGCGCCATATGGGTGTGTCTGGGGTGTTACAGCTGCGTGTCCCAATGTCCGAACCGGGTGCATATTCCCTATATGATGGATACCTTGCGTGAGCTGGCCCTGGAAGAGGGAGTAAAGATCGGGGAACCCGATATCTGGGCCTTCCACAGGGAGTTTCTGAATCAGGTGAACAAGAGGGGGCGTGTGTACGAGCTGGAATTCATGGCCCGGTACAAGCTTGCGACCTTAAGTCTTTTCAGGGATATGGGACCTGGAATGAAAATGCTTTTCACTGGGAGGCTGGAGCTTTTGCCCCATACGGTGAGAAAGCTTCAGGATATCCGGAAAATCAGGGAGGTGTGCTATGGGAGAAAATGACAAAGACCTTGCAGAGGTGCACACGCCACATCCGAGGGTTCACTACTACCCTGGTTGTTCCCTGATGTCGAGCGCCCGTGAGCTGGGGGAATCTCTTTTCCAGATGTCCCGTCTGGTGGGCTCCTGGTTGGAAGAGCTCAAAGACTGGAACTGCTGCGGTGCATCCCCTGCTCACAGCGTCAATCAGAACTATGCCATTCTCCTTGCAGGTCGCAACCTGGTCCTTGCCGAACGCCAGGGGATCCGGGATCTTTATGTGATCTGTCCCAGCTGTTTTGTGCGTCTGCGCACCGCAGAAAAGACCCTGATTGCGGAGCCTGAAAAAAATGATCTGTTGGAAGAAGCCATTGGCAAACGTTATCAGGGGTCTGTCCGGCTGCGGTTTTTCCTTGAGGTGGGCAGCTCCAGTCGACTGAATATTTTTCAGCAGGCCGTGGTGAATCCGCTGAAAGGCCTTAAGGGAGTGTTGTATTTCGGCTGCCTTCTCACCCGGCCCGAATGGATCACAGGCTTTGATGTGCTTCCCTATGAAGACGAGCTGCGCAGTTTTGTGGAGTCCCTTGGGGTGGAAACCCTGGACTGGGGTTATGGCAAACAGTGCTGTGGCGCGCACCTGGCTGTGACCAAGCCGGATCATGTGGACTCCATGGTGGATCGTATCCGGAATCACGCTCGCAGGGTGGGGGCCAACTGCATGATCTCCTTTTGTCCCCTGTGTCAGGTGAATATGGAGCTTCGGGGAAAAAACTCAGAACCCCTTCCGGTATTTTATGTTTCCGAGCTCATCGGCATGGCCTGCAGGCTTCCGCGCAGTGAAAAGTGGGTCCGCAAGCACCTTGTGGATCCAAGGGAGCTGCTTGCCACGCACAGACTTCTCTGATTGTACTCCCATAAGATAAACCCCGGAACGGCGCATGTCTTTCCGGGGTTTTTTTGTTTTTTCCCTCCTCCAAGGGTCTGGAGCCCCCTTATTGCATTTGCCTTGATTCTCTGTCCTTTTTGGGGCCAGGTTATGGGACCCTATGGGTAAGATCTTTTCAGCCTGGTTGAGTTGCCTTGTGATTTTTGCTACAAAACTGCCGGAGAAGCGGAAGCGGGTTTCGGATTTTATGAAACAGGGAGATTGGTCATGGCAAAAGATCAGGGAGAGGATTTTCGGGAAAATATGTTTCCAAAAATTGATTTTACGACCTTTATTCTTTCCCTCAATGCCTCTGCCCTTGTGCACATGGGCGTTGTGGAGGATCCGGGAACCGGGCGGCGTCAACCGAATCGGGCGCTGGCAAAGCAGACCATTGATATCCTTGGAATGCTGGAGGAAAAAACCCGGGGAAACCTGAAGGAAGATGAGCAGCGCATTTTTTTACACCTGCTGCAGGACCTGCGCCTGCGCTATGTGCGGGGGGAGTAGGTGAGGCGGATTTGACAGGCTGGGGGCTTTTTGTCTCTGCCGGATAGGCCCATACATCCGAAAAAAGGAGGTTTGGTGATGTGTCTGAATAAAAGGTGGCTTGGCGTACGGATATGGCGGTTGTGGATTTCGGGATGGCTGGTGGGGTTGCTGCTGGTGGTCTGTTTTGCGTATCCCCAGCAGGTCCAGGCTCTGCTGCGGCCTGATAGCTTTACCCTCCTTGCGGAAAAAAGCGGCGGCGCTGTGGTGAATATCCGGACGGAGAAAAACGCACGGTCCCAGGATCGGGTGTTCAGACATTTTTTCCAAAGTCCCTTTGGGGATCAGGATCCCTTTGAGGAGTTTTTCAGGCGTTTCCATGGGGATGGTTCGCAGAGGGAATTCCGGCAGCAGAGTCTGGGCTCTGGTTTTCTGATCTCAGAGGATGGATACATTGTTACCAATAATCATGTGATTGAGGGCGCGGATAAAATTCAGGTGAAACTGAAAAGCGGCGAAGAGTATGACGCAGAGATCGTGGGCAGGGATACGAAAACGGACCTGGCCCTGATCCGGATTGTGGCGGAAAATCCCCTGCCCCATATCCGCATGGGCAATTCCGATGCCCTGAAGGTGGGGGAGTGGGTGGTGGCCATCGGCAGCCCCTTTGGTCTGGAACAGACCGTGACAGCAGGTATCGTTTCAGCCAAGGGCCGGGTGATCGGGTCTGGTCCTTACGCGGATTTCATTCAGACCGATGCCTCCATCAATCCCGGTAATTCAGGGGGGCCACTCATCAATCTTGATGGGGAGGTTGTGGGAATCAATACGGCCATTGTCTCTTCGGGACAGGGGATCGGGTTTGCAATCCCTGTGAATCTGGCGCGGGGCATCATTGATCAGCTCAGAGCCAGCGGGTCTGTGACCCGTGGCTGGATGGGTGTGGTGATCCAGTCGGTGGATAAGGCCATGGCGGACTATCAGGGCCTGGATGAGCCTAAGGGTGTGTTTGTGATGCGCGCCATAGAGGGAGATCCCGCCCATGCTGCGGGCATCCGGGCCGGGGATGTGATCACGCACATCAACGGCCGTGAGGTGGCCGATACCCGTGAGCTTACGCTGCGGGTGGCGGAAGCCAAGGTGGGAGAGAGTCTGAAGGTGCGAGTGGTTCGGGGAGGGAAACCCAAGGATTTCACCGTGACCGTGGCCAGAAGGACGGACGATGAGGTTCGCGCACCCGAACCTTCCGATGAAAAGCCAGGGCCTGCGGGGGATGCCCTCGGACTTTCCCTGCAGGGTCTGGATGCAGCGGCTGCGGATCGTATGGGGGTGAACCGGGATGCCGGGATGGTGGTTGTCGCCGTGGCGGAAGGCAGTGCTGCCCAGAAAGCCGGTATACGGCGGGGAGATCTGGTGATGGAAATCAATCACCATAAAATTGATTCCACCAAAGCCTATGAGCGGGTGCTGAAAAAGATCCGCAAAGGGGAGCGTATGCAGTTTCTTATTCAAAGAAGGGGGCAGCTGCTTGTCATTGCCATGGAGAGATAGGACTGTGAAAAAGCCCATGTGGCCCCAGATCCTGCACGCCCCCGCCAAGGTGAATCTTTTTTTGAGGATCACGGGAAGACGGGCCGACGGCTACCACGAATTGCAGTCTTTGATGTGTCCCATTGATCTTAAGGACACCATAGAGCTGGGGGCGGGTGAGGAGGGGATCCGCGTGCGTGTGGAAGGCGGGGGAGGTCAGGTTCCGGAAACGGAAGAAAACCTTGCCTTCCGTGCAGCCAGAGTCTTCTTTCGTGCGGCGGGGATTCTGCCAGCCCTGGATATCCGGATAGGGAAAAAAATTCCCGTGGCCGCAGGGCTGGGCGGTGGTTCCAGCGATGCGGCGGCGGTTCTGAAAGGCTTGAACCAGGCCCATGGGGAGCCTTTGTCACAGCAAATGCTTTTGGATCTTGGGCTGGGGCTTGGAGCGGATGTCCCTTTTTTTCTGGCAGAGGGTGCTGCCTGGGCGGAAGGCATCGGAGAACGGCTGGAAAGATTCAGAAATATTTTTCCTTGGTCCTTGGTTCTTGTGAACCCAGGGGTTCCTTTGCGTACGGCTGAGGTATATAAAAACCTGAAATGGGGATTGACAAAAGAAGGAATAAAAACTAAAAAACCTCATTTTGAAGAGGCCCTCATGGATCCATTGCCGTGG